>CAYJHN010000056.1:9578-10330 GCA_964369985.1 uncultured Desulfovibrionaceae bacterium
AACTAGCCTATTCAGTATATATCCCTGGCACTAAATTTTGGTTTGGAACAGGTGTTTATGTTGATCAGTTAGATGTTTTAGCTGCAGAATTACAAGAATCCATGCTCTCGCAAGCTCTTCGAATTGAGCTAATACTCCTTGTTGCTGTTTTAATTGTTGCTTCAATAGTTATTATGGTTTCAGTGAAAATTATCAACTCAATTACTAAGCCTCTTGGTGAGCTTACACAAGTATCTGCAAAAGTTGCAGACGGTAATTTAAACATAGATCTCAAGCAAAATCTTGCAGATAGTCAAACCAAGAATGAAGTGCTACTTATGGAAAGTGCACTTGCACGAATGGTAGAATCACTCAAAGAAAAAATCGCTACTTCACAAAAAGCAATGCAAGACGCACAGGAAAATTCTAGCAAAGCTCAAGTTGCACTTGCAAGTGCTGCTGCTGCTGAAAAAAGTGCAAATGCAAAGACAGAACACATGCTTAATGTAGCGAATATGCTTGAAGAAGTTGCACACAATCTTTCACAAACATCAAATCAGCTAATTACAACAATCACTGATAGTGAGCAAGGTGCTTCTGAGCAGGCAACCCAAATAACACAAACTTCTAATTCAATGGAAGAAATGAATGAAAGCGTTCGTGATGTAGCACAAAATGCTGGTAATGCATCTAATCTTTCTTCTACTATTGGCAAGAAAGCAAACGAATGTAGAAAAATTGCGAACGACGCGATTAAAAGTATGCAAGAAGTA
>CAYJHN010000057.1:0-226 GCA_964369985.1 uncultured Desulfovibrionaceae bacterium
AGGTTACCCAAATAAACTGATTTTTGAAAATCTGAACGCAAGCCTACCTGGTGGTTCTATTTGTGCCCTACTAGGTGAATCTGGTTGTGGAAAAAGCACGCTTCTAAAGATGATTTTGAAGCTTATACCTATTCAAGAAGGACAAATCTTTGTTGGCGGACATGACATATCCTCAATGCCAACACAAGAATTTAAAAAACTTAGACGTAGATTTGGCGTACTTTTT
>CAYJHN010000057.1:236-4314 GCA_964369985.1 uncultured Desulfovibrionaceae bacterium
GGTTCGCTCAATCTTATAGATAATGTTGCCTTGCCACTTACAGAAAATACAAAACTTTCTTATGCTGTGCGAAAAGAAGCGGCTATGCGAGTCTTAGAATTAGTTGGACTAAAAGATTATGCCAATTATTTTCCTAGCCAACTTTCAGGTGGCATGAAAAAAAGAGCAGGCCTTGCACGAGCAATTATCACAGAGCCACCACTTTTATTTTGTGATGAGCCTACTTCTGGTTTAGATCCAATTACTTCTGCTCAAATGGATCAACTTCTTGTAGATATGAAATCCTATTACCCTGAAATGACAATCATTCTTATCACTCACGATTTAGCAAGCGTAAAATCTATTGCTAAAGATGTGCTTTTATTACAAGAAGGAAAATCTTTATTTAATGGCTCTGTCGAAGATTTCTATAAGGATGAAAATCCTTATACCTTGCAGTTTTTAGCAAGAAAGGCAGTAGAAGAAAAAAGAATGACAACACCTGTGCATGATGAAGTAAGGCAAGCTATCGATTCATGGATCAACAGTACAAAAAAATAATTATACGCAATTAAAGGATATATATATGAAAAGTAAAGAATTTCTTCTCGGCATATTTGTAATCATGGGGCTTGTTTGCCTCTCCTACCTCACAATAAAACTTGGCAGAATGGATTTTTTCCAAGGCAATTCTTATGTAGTTAAGGCACATTTCAATTCAGCATCTGGCTTGAAAGTTGGCTCTAATATTGAGATTGCTGGCGTTAAAGTTGGTGCTATTGGAAGTATTTCACTTGATCAGCAAACAAGCACTGCTGTAGTTGAAATGTATATAAATGAAGGTATTGAACTTTCAGATGATACTATTGCCGCTGTAAAAACTTCTGGACTTATTGGTGATAAATATATAAGCCTTATCCCTGGTGGTTCACCAGACTTACTTACTGACAATAGCCTGCTTTTTGATACACAATCGGCTGTAGATATTGAAGAACTTATCAGCAAATACGTTTTTGGTACTGTAGATAATTAATGGCTAAAGGTGAGAAAGCAATGCTTTTCCCTACAGGATTGCCACACTTTGAAGCGAAAATAGTTTTTTAGAAAATCCTCAGTTATAATTTTCAGATTCAACACAAGGGTTTGTATAAAGTCAAAGCAAAAAATTTAACAAAGTTGCTCTATTATTTTATACTTTAAGCAAATGCCTGCACTTGGCTATAGGCATTTATTGCCTGTTGCTTATATTGTTCTTTATTGAGATATTGTGCTTCATTTTGAGTATGCCTATTGGCATTTTTATTAAATGCATCACTAGACATTATTTTTTCATTTGCTGAAACAGCCGATGGCATAAGCACAGAACTTGCTGATTGTGTATTTTGTAAATTCTCAAGATTTGACATAGCCTGAGCTTGACTTGCATAGGCTTGTGATTCTAAAGGTCTATTGTATTGCGCATACATGCCAACTGCAGAAAGCAAGGCAGAAGAATTTGGCAAGGCAGAACTATCTTCATTGCTTACATTTTGTGCAGAAATTTGTGAAACATTATTGGCATTGCCTACTTTATTGCCATAGGAATCAGCAAGTTTATTTGCAAAAGTACTTTCTGTTTCTTCTGATTTTTGCTTATTTGCTTCGGCTTTCATTTGGCTTGCAGCATTTGCTACTGCATAATCTTGTGAAGAAGGCGAGCCAGGAGCCATTGCTGCTGCTCTTATTTTATCAGCCTTTGCTAATGTAGCATCTGGATCAGTAGAAGAGCTAGAAGTGTCTATTTGCACAGAACCGCCTACAGCATATTGCTTGCCATCTGGTCCAATTTCATATTCATAAGATGGCCCGCTTGTTAAACCTGCACCAGCAGCCATGTGCGCTTGCTCATGGGCTCTTACTTCAGCATCTCTTTCTTCTAATTCTTCAACAATTTCCTCTTCTTCTTCAGTAAGTTCACCATAGGCTAAATCTTCTTCATCTTCATTAGTAAAAGGATTTGCCTTTGGATTTATTTGAGGAGTCGTTGCTTTTTTAATTACTATTTGATAAAGTTGAGCACTTTGCCCATTTTTTTGTGAACTTTCTTGAGCTTTTTCTTGCTCTAATTGCTGTAAGAAGGCTTTTGTTTCTTCTGAAATTTTAATGCCTGTAGTATCAGTGCTTTCTTTTGCTTGAACTTCAGAAGTGGCATATGTCGCGGCTTTACCGTGTCTTTCGTGCATGGTAAAAGGCTGCTCATCAGAGTGCAACTGATGAATAGACCTTATTGGCGGGGCATAAGCTCCCATACCATAACTTGATTGTAAAGTGCCGATGATAGACATTTTCCACATTCCTTCAAAATAAATATTTTTACTCTTATCGTTTTTATCGACACTTTCTTATTTTAACTTTAGGCTAAATTTATAAAAAAATAATATTTTTTCAATTTAATATTTTAACATATAAAATCAAGTAGTTGTTTTTAATTATTTCTATAGACAAAAGTATTGTTTAGTACTAAGATGCATCAAATTTCATTCATCTATTGTAGATGCATCTTATTATAATCCATTTATGCAGGCATAACATGACACAAAAAAGCAATACCGTCCCTATCATTATCTATTTACTTGCTTTATTAAGCTATATCGTTGCAAGCCTTTTTATTCGCTCAACGACTCTAGACTCGATAAATCTTACTTTTTATCGCTTCTTTATTCCTACTGTGGCACTTCTTCCTGTTGCCTATAAATATAGAGAACAATTTGACAAAAAAACCTTGCTCATGTCATTATTTGCCGGTGCTTTTATGTCTTTTGGCTCTGTGGCATGGGTTATTGCCATACGCGAAACAAGTATTGCAAGTGCTGATATTATATTTACAACTTGGGCATTTGTGAGCATTTTTCTTTCAGCTCTCATTTTCAAAACTCGCCCAAGCAGGCTTTTTATTGTAAGTCTTTTTGTTGCGGCTATAGGTTTAGCTACACTTATTTTTGGCCAACAACATTCTGCTCATTCTACTCCTTATGGTAACTTTATCGCATTTGTATCTGCTTGTTTTTATGCATTTTATATTATTGCACTTTATAAAATTAAACAAAATATCAATCCATTTGCTCTTTTATTTTGGTGCTCACTTGGTGCTTCTGTTTCACTTTTCATAGCAATCATCACTTTCTTTGAACTTGAAATACCACAAACAGCAAATGACTATTATTCCATTTTCATGTTAGCCTTTATCTTGCAAATCTGCGGACTTGGGCTTACCACCTATTCTACAAAAAAGCTTTCTGTGCTCACAATTTCTCTTCTTTCTTTGCTACAACCTGTTTTTGCTGCAATGCTAGGCTTCTTTGTTTTTGCCGAACATCTAAGTCCGCTTGAAATGCTTGGTATTGCAATAACCTTATTAAGCCTCTTTATTCCTAACTTAGACAAGATGAATAAAGTAACTATTTCTCATTGGAAAAGAGGAATAAAACTAAGACATTTACAAGCACAAAGAAAGAAAATGCATCACCATTAAGAATGTTTTATTTTTATTTAGTATTCAAAATATTTTAAACAAATAAGTACATAATAAAAAATCCTTGAGCAGCCTAGCTGTTCAAGGATTTTTTTATTTTACAATATAAGTATTATAAACTATTTTTTCATATAGTTAGCTATAAATGCTTATGATAAAAACTATGGAACAATAAGTTTTTGTCCAAGTTTTAGTTTTGTATTTGGCAGATTATTTACTTGCATAAGTGTATCAACATTCATGTCGTATTTTCTTGAAATCGACCATAAAGTATCGCCTGATTGCACTGTGTGAGTTGTATTCATAGCCACAGTTTTTATTTCAGCATTTGGAATTTTTATTGTTTTTCCAACCTTAAGAGCACTTGCTTTCAAACCCTTGTTAGCGGCATAAATATCATTTAATTTCACGCCATATACCCTAGCAATTGAATAAAGAGTATCGCCTTTTTTCACTTTATGTGAGCCAGTATTTACTGCTTTTGTAACATTTTTTGTCGCACTTGATGACCTAGATGCCAAGGCATTTGTTGTATTGCTTTTTTTCGCAACAGCAGCAGGAACACTTGAAGGATTTGTTATAGCCCTA
>CAYJHN010000057.1:4365-10115 GCA_964369985.1 uncultured Desulfovibrionaceae bacterium
GAATGATAATTTCTTTACCAGCAATCAATCTTTGGTTTGAATTAATGCTTTGTAAAACAGCAGTAGGCACTTTAGAAGCTCTACTCAATGCCCTATAACTATCGTTCTTTCTTACTTTATAAAGATGTATACCTTGATCTAACCTATTCACATCTAAAGCAGTTTCTAAATGTGCCTTCTTTGAAATTGGAATATGCACATTAATAAGCCTGTCAGATGGGCTCACATAGGCCTTTAACGCAGGGTTATGAGATTTAAATTCATTCCATGACATGTTTAGATCTTGTGAAAGCATAAGCAAATCTGTATTTGTATCAACTAATGCTGTATGGATTTCATTTCTAATATCTCTATTATTAGGTGCAGATAAACCAAGAGATTTTGCGTGTAGCATGATTTTTTTCATAGCAATAAAACGCGGTGCGTATTCTAAAGTTTCAGTACGCACTCTTGTTTTTCTGTTAAGCTTATGGTTTTTCTTTACTAAATCGCATAAATTATCTGTATTTGTTGCGGCTAAAGCTCTTTTTATCTTGCCTTCACCCGCATTGTAGGCACTGATTGCTAAATGCCAGTCGCCAAACATAGAATATAAATATTTCAAATATTTAATAGCAGCCTGAGTAGAAGCATAAGGATCGTTTCTCCAATCGCCATACCAATCTTGCTTTAAGCCATAACTTTTACCTGTTGCTGGCATAAATTGCCAAAGGCCAGTTGCCCCAGCCCTTGAACGAATATCAATATCATAACCGCTTTCAACAAAGGCAAGATTAGCTATTTCTGTTGGCATATCGCTTTCTTCTAAAGCTTCTAGAACATATTCTAGATATGGATCTGCTCTTGAAATGTATGCTTCAAGGGATTGTGGCCTATCAAGATACCATGTATAAAATTCCAAAATTTGGAACATCTGTTCTCTTGTGATGCCTTCTTCTATTTCTGAATATGTCAAAAATACGTTTTTCTCTACTTCGCTAAGGCCATGTGGAAAATCTTTCCTACTAAATCCTGACGGGTGACTGTCCGCGTAAGGGGCTACAGCTCCGTGCATGTCAACCTTTGAACTTGCGTTTTTTAGCTTTGTATTGTAACTAATGTCTTGTACCTTTGGCGAACAAGCTGAAAGTATAAATGGCAATAAAAGCAAGGAAGCGAGAAGATAAATCACTTTATGTTGATGAATTTTTTTCTCTAATGAATGCATATAAATGCTCCTCTAAACTGGTAACACAAAGAAAAACATGAACTACAAAGACAGCAAAAATAACAAAATGACACATCAAGACGAAAGCCTATTTTGTATTGGTATAAAACCACTTCAAGAACTTCTTGAACATTCACCGCAGAGAGTAGAGTGGGTACAGATACGAAAAGGGCAAAAAAATCTGAATACAAGCCGTATTCTTGATCTTTGCTCTGAGCACTCTATCCGTTTTTCTTTAGTTGATGATGCGTCATTCAAAAGAATTCTTCCAAAAAACTTTTCTGGCACTCAAGCAAATACACAAGGTGTTATTGCTAAGCTTAAGGAAGTAGAAACACAATCTTTTGAAGACATGCTCGTTAATGCAAGTAGCGTGCCATTGCCACTAATTGTCGCGCTTGATTCCGTACAAGACCCTGGTAACTTAGGCACACTTGCAAGAACTCTTTATGCTTTGGGTGGTGCAGGCCTTGTTATGCCAATTCATAACTCTGCTTCGCTTAGCATTGGTGCTAAGAAAAGTGCGGCAGGTGCACTCGATTTACTTCCCGTTTCAAGAGTAACAAATCTTGCAAGGGCGCTTGATGAAGCTGCCGACGCTGGATATACAATATATTCAACAGCTCTCACTAAAAATACGCACGAACTCGAAGAGAATACATCAAAAAGCAGTAAAAAGCAAGCAAACATTAACTGCCTAAATCCCTTTACCGACAAGCTTGAATTCCCTGCTGTGCTTGTTTTGGGCGGAGAGGAAAAAGGTGTGCGACCACTGGTACATAGCAAATGTCATCACTCTCTTCTCATACCTATGCTCAGAGATTTTGACTCATTGAATGTTGCTCAAGCAGGTGCAATTTTAATTTCTGCTTTCTTAAAAAATCATCTAGATACAAAAAAATAACACAAAAAAACTTTTAGAGGCTCTTTAAAAATGCTTAACGCAAAAGAAATTAAATTCCATTATTTTGATAACACAAATACTGACGCTGCCCTCAATCTAGCTATTGAATCCGTTTTACTAGATTGTGAATTTACAAAAGAAAATGCCCTTTTTATGCTTTGGCAAAACGCACCTTCTGTAATTATAGGCAGGCATCAAAATGCTTTTGAAGAAGTAGATTTACCATATTTAAAAGACAATAATATCGCACTCATACGCCGTCCAACAGGCGGCGGAGCTGTTTTTCATGATTTAGGAAATTTAAACTTTACCTTCATCATTCCAACAACAAGCACAAAACTTGATTTTCATCTTTTTCTTGCTCCAATGATAGAAGCTTTTAATAAAATTGGCATTAAGGCTAAAACTACAGGCAGAAACGATATTCAAATTTTTGACAAAAAGTTCTGCGGTACAGCTCAAACAAAGGGCAAACACGCTATCTTATTACACGGCTCTATGCTGTTAGACGTTGACTTAGATATTTTAGAACACGTTTTAGCCGGTAATCCAGATAAATACACTTCAAAGGGCATTGCCTCTGTTCGCTCAAGAGTTATAAATATAAAAGAAGTGCTTCTTTCTGAAACAAATAAAGAGTATAGCAAAGAAGAGTGCGTGAATCATATAAAAAATACACTTAGAGATTATTTTGTTCCAAATCACGATCAAAAAGAATTTACAGTAGAGCAAAGTACCATTGATGAAGTTATAGCAAAAGCAAAAGAACTCGCACAAGAAAGATACAGCAACGACGATTGGACGTATAAAAGATCACCAGCTTTTACTTCTTCACTAAGAAAGAAATTTAGCTTTGGATCAGTAAAAGTTAATTATCAAGTAACAAATGGTATAATTAAAGCCTGCTCACTTGAGGGAGATTTCTTTGCATTAAAAGATGTTGAAATCATAGAAAAGTCTCTTATAGGCATAGATTACGATTCACAAAAAATTAGCCAAATTCTACTTGATTTCAACTTTGCTGAATATATTCTAAATGCAAACAATGAAGAATTAATCGCTTTATTTTCTGAATGTTAGATTTTTTCAAACAAAAGTCTAAAAACTTTAGCTTGCGATTTAACATAGAATAGCGTACTTTATAAGTATCAATATAAAAAAAGATAATATTAGGAACATATATGGCACTTACATTTAAAAACCAAAAAAAGAAAAGTATGCTACGCGAATATCTAGAAGCTATCATTATTGCACTTTTACTTGCATTTATTATTAGAACATTTTTAATTGCAGCCTACAAAATTCCTTCAGGCTCAATGCTTAATACCTTACTTGTGGGCGATCATCTGCTTGTAAATAAGTTTTTATACGGCTTAAAGAACCCATTAAATGGCTCTTATCTCATTGAAGGAAAAGAGCCACAACTAGGCGATATTATTGTTTTTAAATATCCACAAAATACAGATATCGACTATATCAAACGTATTGTTGGTTTACCAAATGATGTGATAGAAATTCGTGATAAACAGCTTTACAGAAATGGCGAAGCAGTACAAGAAGAATACACTCGTTTTTCTGAACCAAACACTATCTTGCCTACACGTGATAATATGCCTGCTGTTACAGTGCCAGAAGGCCAATATTTTGTTATGGGCGACAATAGAGACAATTCAGAAGATTCTCGCTACTGGGGTTTTGTTGATAAAGATCTTATTCACGGAAAGGCATGGCGTTTTTACTGGTCATGGGATAAAGAAGAATCAAGCCCACGCTTTAGCCGTATAGGTAAGGCAGTAGAATAATGGTAGTTATCTTAACTTCAGGAGCTTTAGACGGTGTCGATGCTTATAAGGTAGATCTTGAAGTTGAGCATAATTCTAAAGGCTTGCCCTCTTTTTTGATGGTTGGCTTAGCTGAGGGAGCTGCCAAAGAAGCAAAGGATAGAGTAAGTGCTGCATTACGTTCTTGTATGCTTCCCTACCCAAAGGGTAAGATCACCGTAAATCTTGCACCTGCTGACAGAAAGAAATTAGGTTCTTTCTATGACTTACCACTTGCAATCGCATTGTTATGTATTTCAGAAGTATTAGATAAAGACGTCTGTAAGGATTATTTCTTTGCAGGCGAACTTTCTTTAAATGGCGATTTGAAACCTGTTCACGGCATACTCCCCCTTGCCCTCAGAGCAAAAGAAGAAAATGTAAAAGCTCTTTTTGTTCCTGAAGAAAATGCGCAAGAAGCTGCTATTGTTGAAGGTATTGAAGTGTATGCTATAAAAAACCTTCTACAGCTTGTGTCTTTTTTAAAAAAAGAAAGCACTTTAGATGTCACAAAAGCAGAAGATTTTAATCAAATACAAGAATTTTATCAAGATTTTGCAGAAGTAAAAGGCCAAGAACACGCAAAAAGAGCTATTGAAATTGCTGCTGCTGGTTCGCATAATCTACTTTTCATTGGCCCTCCTGGTTCTGGCAAAACAATGCTTGCAAAACGAATAGCAAGTGTATTGCCACCGCTTTCTTTTAGCGAAGCTTTAGAAGTTACAAAAATATATAGTATTTCAGGTGAATTGCAAAACAAAGGCCTTATAAAGAATAGGCCTTTTCGCTCGCCTCATCACACTGTTTCAGACATAGCACTTATTGGTGGTGGCAGATTTCCAAAACCAGGTGAAGTTTCACTGGCACATAGAGGTGTTCTTTTCTTAGACGAATTACCAGAATTCCCTAAAAATGTGCTTGAAGTTTTACGTCAGCCACTTGAAGATAATAAGGTTTGCATTGCAAGAGCAAGTCATACTTCTACCTATCCAACAAATTTCATGCTTGTTGCTGCAATGAACCCATGCCCCTGTGGTTATGCCACTGATCCAAAACATATCTGCACATGCTCAGACAATAGCAAGGAAAGGTACCGTTCAAAAATTTCTGGCCCACTTCTTGACAGAATTGATCTACACATAGAAGTGCCAGCCGTTGCCTATAAGGACTTGCGTGAAAGTTCAGGCTCGGCTCTTTCTTCTGTTCAAATGCGTGAACACATTTTAAAGGCAAGAAAAATCCAAGAAAGAAGATATAAAGATTTGCCCTATTCTTCAAATGCAGAACTTTCAGGCAAAGACTTTGAAATATTTTGTAAATTAGACAAAGCAGAAGAAGATTTTTTAGGCAATGTTGTAGAAAAATTTGCCCTTTCAGCTCGTTCCTATACTCGAATATTACGCATAGCACGCACCATTGCAGATCTCGCAAATGACGAAAATATCAGCACTACGCACTTAGCCGAAGCCGTAAGCTACAGAAGCTTAGACAGAGCCTATCAATAAAACTAAAATCTAAAGTAAATAAATGGATTGTAGGTTGAAGCCGCAATACTGAGTGTAGACAAAAATAAAAGAACAAATAAATAGATATTTTTTAGAATTAGGATATAGTTTATTTCTTCTTCACTTACATCTAACATCTTAGAAAATAAAGGTATTGAACAAATAATTCCCACAACAAAGGCTATTATACTGATATTTGTAATTTCGTATTTTACCATTGAGAAAGAAGAAATAAAGTCAACACTAGGAATAAACATTTTTTCTAAGAATGCTAAGGCATAAGTAATATCTGGCGAGCGGAATAAAACCCAACC
>CAYJHN010000058.1:0-474 GCA_964369985.1 uncultured Desulfovibrionaceae bacterium
CTTTAAGCTGTACATATCTTTTACCTTTAAGCCATGCACGCCAAATTCTTTCAAGTGGAAGACTTTGTCCATCGTATTCCACTTCAACATCAAGTGAGAACCATTTTTCTTGCTCATTACTTTCAACTGTTGCTGAGATAATAGGCGAAGATTTATGAACTTTATTATAACGAGAAAGAGTTGCTTCACCAAATACTCGCCATTCTTCAATAAGATTTGGATAGGAATCTAGTAAGAAAGCAATAGCTTCTTCTGGTTCCATAAACCATAATTTATTTGTACGCGGTTGAAAACGCATATCAGAGAGCTGTTGTAAAAGCCTTGCTTCTTCGTTTTGGTTTCTACGCACTAAGAAAGTTTTGCCTTCATATACATAGGAACCTGTTTGGAAGTCAGGGTTAGGGCCAACCATAGGAAATTCACCATGTACTGTTTCATAAATATTTTGAATTTCAAGTGTAAGTAATGAACCTT
>CAYJHN010000058.1:486-4811 GCA_964369985.1 uncultured Desulfovibrionaceae bacterium
AAGGCCGGTTCCATAATTTTAAGAAATTCGTCTTGCTCGTAGAGTTCTGAGGCAGGAAGCCTTGTCCATACTCTGTCAAGAAATTCTGAAATATCTTCAGCAGGAATAAGAGGCGGATTTGAAACTAAATCGTGAATAATATGATGACTTAGACAAGTTTGCACTGGGTATAAAGCATAGTGCCAGCACACCCATAATGGCATTTGTCCATGGAAAGTCACCCTATGGTATTTACTTTCAACAATATAATCGTCTACTTCTTCATCTACAATTGAAAAAGGATCCTTGCCCTCTCTTTGTAAAAGAACATCAAATCGAAGTCCGTCTTCTTCCATTGAAGGGTGAAGTTTTAAACGCATTGTAGAATTTTCAATACGAAATGGTATTTCACTGTCTTCCCAGAACAAATAATATTCATGTCTTACTGCCCACAAAAACCAAGAAACTAAGCCATCAGGAATTTGCACCTTATGGCCTTTATAGTCTAAGTGATGAGCAATTAATGATAAAATATATGGTAATTCAGGTGATTGTTCGCACCAATCTGGATTATCAAGAAGCTGGCCAATAGTTACATCTTGTCTAACTGTTGAAATACCAGTTTTGTTTTGTCTTGCTCTAAAAAATGCAACACTCAATCTGCCTGGCTCTGGATATATCTGGAAAATCAAATAATGTCTTGATGTTTCTGGTTCAACTTGCCCTGAGTAAAAAGAGCGGAAATTTTGTCTCCATTCAGTATTGATTTTCTTTACTGGAAGTTCATTTCTTGTTTCTTCGTTTTCTAAAGTATTAGATAAGTGTATGCCTAAAGCAACAACGTGTTTGCAACAATCAGCAAATGATTCCATGCAATTACACTTATGCTCCACATGCTTGTCCGCAAGATTTAATTTCAAACTTGGTGAATATGTTTGAAAATCATCGCCACTTATTCCCGCTTTAATTTTTACAAAATCGCCTACAGCTTCGCTGTCAACCTTACCAACTGTTTGTTCATTGAGTAAATAGCGTGCTGATTCAACAATGTATTCAGGAACATTCTTGATAAAATTTTCAATAATTGACTTTGCAGCTGCTTCTTCTCTACGATTCATTCTTTTAACCTTTGTATAACTAAATAAAGCAATTGATAAAAAAGACATCCTTCCTTAATCAATGTATAGAGAATAGTAGCACAGGCACAAAAACAATTCAAGAGTTTTTTTATTTTTTTTCATTTGTTTTTTAAATCTTTTTTTATTGATTTTTCATATTCTTATGCAAAACTTTGTTTTTTTTCTACAATAATGTATTATATTTTTTTTATCATAATAATAAATAGACATGTGTCTATTATCAATTTTAATTATCATTATTGAGAAACTTTCAGTTGAAAGAAATAAAAAAAATAAAGCATGCAATTTATTATAATTACATGCTTTATTTTCTAGTGTTTATCTATAAGGAATTAAGAGAATATTTAGAGCAGTGTTTAGGGAATCTTTTACTATTTTCTAAAGAAAACCTAAAAAAATTAAACCTTTTTTTGTGCCTTATAAAAGCTATATTTCTCTTTATATTTTCTCAAAAATTTTTATACTTTTTTATGACTTTTTGCATCTCATATTTATGGCAATAATTTATGCAATATATTTTTTAGAGTATTACAAGACTTTTTAATTTATAAAATATGAAAAAGTTTTTAATATGCGCTGACAGTTTGTCTCTTATACTTTTGTACCAAACACTAAGAGAGCATGTGAACGCAGTGAACATGTTTCCAAGGCATTGCTTAAAGCAAAATTTTTATAAAAGAAAGTCCACATTTTTACAGCGAAGCTGTATTTAAGCGAAGCTTAAAACTTTTTCGCAAGCAAAAAATAAAATACGTCTTTAGCCACCCACTTTATCCTATCTCGCATCTCGCACTATTTGGCTTTCCAAAGGGCGGTAGTCCTTTGGTTGCCGAAGGCAATAAAATTTGGAATAACTTAATTTACTTGTTCTGACTTCTTTACCATGCCTACAGAAAAGGATTTCCCCTTTGCTTCTTCATTTAATGTTTTGTATTCACGTGAAAATAAATCATAAACTAAAGGTTTAATTTTTTCAGAAATCACTTTGCCAGCATCATTTATATAGCTTTTATCTATTTTTGCATCTAAAACTTCACCAATAAAGGCAACATGCGAACCAAGTTCAATACTAGAATGGAGTTTTAATTCCATTATATAAGGACATTGCCCAATATAAGGGGCATGAACAAATTCGCCTTTTTGTGCTTCTATTTCAAGCTTTGCAAATTTATCTTCTTTTGCACCGCTTTCAAGGCCGGTATAGTCAAATTCTACAGCTTGATCTTGATCAGGAATCGAAAGTGTGAAGGCATTATTTTTTGTGATGCCTTCAAAAGTGTGTCTACCTTTT
This sequence comes from uncultured Desulfovibrionaceae bacterium, assembly GCA_964369985.1. Lineage (GTDB taxonomy): Bacteria > Desulfobacterota > Desulfovibrionia > Desulfovibrionales > Desulfovibrionaceae > CAYJAZ01. The sequence goes on from CAYJHN010000058.1 coordinate 2,896, forward strand.
CTTACAGAAACATACATCATTGGAGGTTCAGAATTGATAATTCCTACCCAAGCAGCAGCCATAATATTGGCTTTATCTGCCTTATCGTAAGTACCCACAAAAGCAATTGCACACGAAGGCAAGTAACAGCCTTTACCTAATGATTTAAATTCTCTTCTTTCTTTGTTCATAAGCACCTCTTATAAGATAAATAATATGAATATGTTAAAATGTCTATATAAGTATTAGACATTGTTTAGACGCAATTCTATAGAAATTCGAGTTTTTTTATAGCAAATCTCTCAAAAAAAACCTCATGAGCAAAAGCAAATGAGGTTCATTTTTATTTGTTGTAAAAGAATTAAATCTTTTTGTAACCACGAATTCTTAAAGACTGTAAGTGAATAAAGCCTTCAGCATCGTGATGGTTGTAAGTTGCGCATTCTTCAAAGGTTGCTAAATCATGGCAGTAGAGTGAATGCGGAGAATAACGGCCAACTGGGAAAGCTGTGCCCTTATAAAGTTTAAGGCGAACTGAACCAGTGACTTTTTCTTGTGTTTTATCAATAAGAGCTCGCATAGCTTCTCTTTCAGGAGCAAACCAAAAGCCATTATATACTGCTGTAGCATAACGAGGTAAGATAAGATCACGCACAGCCATTGCTTCACGGTCTAAACAAATACCTTCTAAATCGTGGTGTGCCACATGTAAAACTGTGCCAGCTGGTGTTTCATAAACACCACGTGACTTCATGCCAACAAATCTATTTTCTACCATATCTAATCTGCCGATACCGTGCTTGCCAGCGATTTCGTTCAATTTTAAGATAAGTTCAGCTGGTGAAAGCTTAATGCCATTCAAAGCAACAGCATCACCTTGTTCAAAATCAATTTCAATATATTCTGGCTCATTAGGTGCTTGTTCAACTGGAACAGCCATGATGTATGATTTATCTTCTGGTTCTGACCATGGATCTTCTAATTCGCCGCCCTCAAATGAGCAGTGAAGCATATTTCTATCCATGCTATAATGTTTTGCACCGCTTGTAATAGGAATATTATGTTTTTCAGCAAATTCATTTAAAGCTGTACGAGACATTAAGTCCCATTCACGCCAAGGAGCAATAACCTTGAGTTCAGGAGCTAAAGCTGCTGCTGCTAATTCAAAGCGAACTTGATCATTACCCTTACCAGTTGCACCATGTGCAATAGCATCTGCATTTTCAGCTTTTGCAATTTCAACTAGTTTTTTAGAAATTAAAGGACGTGCAATAGAAGTGCCAAGTAAGTATCTGCCTTCGTATAATGCATTAGAACGCATCATTGGATAGATATAATCTCTTGCAAATTCTTCACGCAAATCAGACACATAGGCTTTAACAGCACCAGTTTGTAATGCTTTAGGTTCTACGCCATCAAGATCATCACCTTGTCCTAAATCAGCAGTGAAAGTAACTACTTCACATTGGTATTTTTCTTGAAGCCATTTTAAAATTACAGAAGTGTCTAAACCGCCAGAATAGGCAAGAACAACTTTTTTAATTGCTTTACTCATTTTGAATATCCTTAAAATTTTAAACAGTTAACATATATTTAAGCGTTGCTATACGTGATGTTATAGCTGCTTTTTGGTAAAGGTCAAGATTAATTTCACTTGATTGAACTTCTTCAATAAATGAAACGATTTGAGTTGAATCTAAAAAGATATTACCCACTTGCTCAAAGCAATATGGATGTTTCATTGGTTTTATGTCTTTTGCTGGTTGATGTGTCCAAGGAGCAAGAATAAGAATATCACAGTCATTTTCAATAAATTCAGGTGAATAAGTTAAAAAAACCTTTGCACCAGCACTCATAGCAAAATCTAAAACAGATTGATCAAAGCCTGTTTCTTCTTGCCTTGCTGAATATTCAGAAAAAGAAAACGATTGAAGATT
>CAYJHN010000058.1:4821-9936 GCA_964369985.1 uncultured Desulfovibrionaceae bacterium
AAATACTTGCATTTAAAAGATTATTTGTAAGAGAAATATTACTTGCACCCACATCACCCATATAGGCTATTGAAATTTCATTATAAGCTTTTTTTGTGCGAAGTGAAGTGTAAAGAAAGTTTGAAAAACAAGAAATAGCTGTTTTCATTGTAAAATCGTATAAATGTTCTTCAACTATATAATTATTCTCAATATCTTTTTCATATATAAGTGAAAGAAAATCATTTTCAAGAATGATTAAATCATTTTCTGAAAGGCTATCAAGATTATCAGCAAGTGTATATTTTATTTGAGCTTTTGATGCAATTTCTTGCCAAGTTCTAAAAGGCGAGGCAAGAGGCATGTTTTCTATTTCTTTTGTTTTACTCAAGAAATAAAAAGAAATATTGCTTAGATTTTCTTTAATAATATCTTCTTTATTTTTTTGTGCTAAATCTAGACAGTCTTGCAAAATTTCTGTCGCACCTTGACAACCTAAATCACGAAAGTATATAAGTTTACTCATAAACAAGTCCCATTAATAGTAATATAAATAAAAGAGAATAAGGCTAAAAATCAATACCAATAAACAATTAGCATAAAAAATAGAACAGCACAAAACAGGGATAAAGTCAAATTAATATGCAAGAAAAATCAATACATAGCTCAGCAGATCGTAACTATCGCTCAAAACTTTCATTAGACGAAAAGGAACAACAAATTAGCCTGCGCATAGAAGAAAGTGACTTACTTATCACTTTAACTTCAGCTATTCAAAAACAAGAAGCTCTTGCCTTTATACAAAGCAAACTCTATGAATTGCGAGCAGATATTAAAGCATATTCACTCATAAAACCTTTATTCATAAGCTCTTTATCGCCTTTAGAAGATGATGTAAAAAGTTCTGATTTCATTAAAGAAATGCTTATTGCTGGCAAGATTGCACAAATAGGTCCTTTTTCTGCCGTGGCTGGCACTATAGCAGAATATCTTGCAAAAAATATAGAAGATTTTCTTTCACAAAAAAACTTGCCTTCAGATGTTATTGTAGAAAATGGAGGCGACATTTTTTTGATTTCAAAAAAAGAAAGAATTGTTGCTATACTTGATAAGCCAATACAAATGCTCTCTAATACAGAGAAAGGCATTCAAGAAAAGCCAATAGAAGAATTAAAGCTTGGCATAAAGCTTTCTGCTACCTATAAAGAAAATGATAAAGCAAAAGGCCTAGCACTCTGCTCTTCTTCAGCAACTATTGGCCACTCCCTTTCATTTGGAAATGCTGATCTTTTGCTTATTATTGCAAAAAAAGGCAGTATTGCAGATTCTTTTGCTACTGCAAGCTGCAATATGTTAAAAAGTGAAGATGATTTTGAAAAAGTTTTAGATTTTGTAAAAGAAAATGAAAAGAATGGCGTCATTGCAGTTTTTGCTTCATGCAATAAGAAAATAATGGCTTACGGAGATATTGAACTTTGTTCACTTATTTGAGAAGAAAGTTTAACTTGCTTTCATATTAAGATGTGAGTATTTTATATCTTAAATCTCGTGTGGAGTAATTATGCCTTCATTATTTTCTTTTAATAAAATACAATCATATAAAATAATCACTTCTATAACTCTTTTTTCTTTTCTTGCCTTATCAGCACAAGATACATTTGCAACACAAGAGCTTAAAGCAGTTGAAATACCCGATATAGCACAAGAAAGCTTGCCTTTAGCAACACACAGTGACAAAGCGATTATAGAGCAAGAAGTAAAAAAAGATATTAATTCAAACGATGTTAACACACTTTACGAGCAAGCTCTTTTGTTTGAAGAAGGAAAAATTGCAAATAAAGATTTAGAAAAAGCTTTTGAATACTATAAGTTAGCCGCAGATAAAGGCCATAGTAAAAGCCAATTTGCTTTAGCAAAAATGCTAGAAGATGGCAGGGGCACAACAAAAAACCCTATGATGGCATCTGAGTATTATTTGCTTGCGTCAAAGCAAGGTAATCTTGAAGCACAAAATAATTTAGCCACACTTTTTTATAATGGAAGTGGCGTGAAAAAAGATGTGAATCTTGCCTTTCAACTTTATAAAAACTCTGCTGACATGGGCTTAGATATTTCACAATATCATGTTGCAAGAATGTATTTAAATGGCAATGGTATTACAAAAGACGAAAAAAAGGCTTTTGAATACTTTAAAAAAGCTGCAGATAAAAAGCATGCATTTTCACTTTACAGCCTTGCCCAAATGTACAAAGAAGGTATAGGCACAAAACAAGATTACACCAAGGCTTTAGAATACTATACAAAAGCAAGCGAACACGATATAGCCGCAGCCTTTACAGGACTTGGTATTCTTCATGAACAAGGTTTAGGCTTAAAGCAAGACTATAAAAAAGCTCTTGAATATTATACAATTGCAGAACAAAAAAACGATAAGAATGCAAGCCATCACATAGCTTATTTATACGATAAAGGTTTAGGTGTTGCAAAAGACTATGAAAAAGCTTTTAAATATTACGAAAATGCATCAAAAAAAGGTAATATAACCGCCTTATATAATTTAGCAAATATGTATTATAAAGGTGAAGGCGTAAAAATAAATAAAGCTCAAGCAATAAAACTTTACGAACAAGCAGCACAAGCATCCTTGCCTGACGCACAATTTGCATTAGCAGAAATTTATAGGCTTGGAAATTCCGTCACAAAAGACAATACAAAAGCTATAAAATACTATGAAGATGCTGCTCAGCAAGGACATTTGCTTTCATGTATCACTTTAGGCGATATGTATCTTGAAGGCATTGATGTAGCAAAGAATGAACAAAAAGCCTTTGACTACTATTTGCAAGCAGCAAATGAAAAAAATGCAGATGCTGAGTTAAAATTAGCACATTTATATAATCAAGGTATAGGCGTTCAGCAAAACTTCCAACATGCAGTTAAATATTATGAATTAGCTGCAAATAAAGGCCTCGTCGAAGCTCAGTATAATCTTGCTAATAGGTATATGAACGGCGAAGGCGTTTCTCAAAACTTTGAAAAAGCACTTAAATACTATACACTAGCGTCAGAACAAGGAAGCCCACAAGCATTTAATAATATTGCTGCTCTTTATTATTATGGCGATGGAGTAAAGCAAAGTATTACAAATGCATATGCTTATTTCTTAGTTGCAAATACTTTAGAAAGTACACAAAAAAGACAAAATATATTAACAGAATTAAAAAAAGAAATGACAGAGGAAGAAATAAAACAAGCTGAACAAATTAAAAATGATTTATTAAAATCTATTTCTTAAGAACTTTACTCTTTCTTACAATTAATAAAATAAAGGCCATACATTAAGAATGTATAGCCTTTTTTTATAAATGGATTTTATTTTTTTAGCCGTTTTTGAGTTCAGCTACAATGTTTGAAAGTTCTTGAGCTTGAGTTGAAAGTGACATAACAGCAATAGAAGCTTCGTTCATTGCGTTCTTTGTTTCTTTTGCTGTATTGTTTATCACATCAATTGCTGCAGCAACTTCTTCAACTGTTGAAGATTGTTCTTCAGAGGCTGTTGCAATTGTACGCACGCCAGCAGCACTAAGATCAGCCATTTCAAGAATATCGTTTAGAGCTTCACCACTTTGCGTTGCAAGCGCTGTTGCTTCTTCAATACCACGCACAGCAATATCTACTTGCTTTACGTTTTCTTCTGTACTTTGCTGAATAGCCGCAATAGCATTTGCAACATCAGAAGTAGAAGTTATTGTTTTTTCAGCAAGTTTTCTTACTTCATCAGCAACAACAGCAAATCCTCTACCCGCTTCACCAGCTCTTGCCGCTTCAATAGCTGCGTTTAGGGCAAGAAGGTTAGTTTGATCAGCAATATCAGAAATGACACCCATAACTGTATTGATTGACTGTGCATGTTCAGCTAAGGCTGACATATTTGTGCGTAATGTAAGCGAATCTTCACGCACATTTGTAATAGCTGTCATACATCTTTTTGTCACATTTGCACCAGCTATTGCTTTTTCTCTTGTTGTATCGGTGATTTCAGCACTTGAAACAGCATTTTTTGCTACTTCAATAATTGTTGTATTCATTTCATCCATGCTTGTTGCAGTAGATTCTATTCTAAGTGCCTGATCAGACACGCTATTTGTTGACAGTTCTATTTGTGATGATAACTCTTCTGAAGCAGAGGCTACAACATGAACTATGCCTTCAAGCTGTCTTGCCGCGTCAAGTAAACCTTCTTTACGAGCAAGTGAGGCTTTTTCAGCCGCTTCTTGTGCTGCTATTTGTGCTTGTTCTGCTTCTATGAGTGATTTTTCAGCATTTTTTGTTGCTGCTTCTGCTTCTTTTACAGTATTTGCAAGATTTTCAATCATCATGCCCATACCTCTAGCAAGATCAGCAATTTCATCACCTCTTTCAAGAGTTTTTGCCATATCAGCTTTTTTCTCAGGTTTAATTTCTAAATTACCAGCAGCAACATAAAGTGCTATTTCAGCTCCTTCTCTCATAACACGAGCAATTCCTCTTGCTACAAAGAAGATAATCACTGATGCTACAAGAATGATAAGAGCTGCAAGCATACCAATATCAAATACTAATTCATTTGCAGCAGCATCAAATTCTGTTTTCTGTGTATCAATAAATACATACCAATTAAAATCTTTTACTTCAGCAAAATGCCCAACAGATTCAACTCCTTCAAAAACAAAAACAGCTTTGCCAGATTTTAATTTCGTTATATCTTTTGTATGTGGCAATGACGAGTCGTTTGTTCCTATAAATTGAGATTCCCTATCCATTAATATGTCAAAATTACTGTTGTAAACATAGGTTCTTGTTGATGGAAAAAGTTCAAGTGTTCCTGCTGTTTTATTATACATGGTCGCAAGGTCAACAATAAAACCTAAAGCACCTATGATTTTATTAGTATTATCAAGAATAGGCACAGTTATAAAAGCTGAATATCTGCCTGTGGAAGAAGAAATTCTTGTTTCTAAACCAAGCTTACCCGCAAGAGCTGCTTGTGTAGATGTATAGCTATTTACATCAACGCCAACACTTTTTATTTCAGTATTTGTAGTAACAATACCTTTAACATCAACCATGTAAGCAGCAGTAATATCAGGATATTCA
>CAYJHN010000059.1:0-5531 GCA_964369985.1 uncultured Desulfovibrionaceae bacterium
TGGAATATTTGAACGAAGTGAAGTGATTTCCGCACCAGCTGGCATGATATGGTCTGTGGTGATATTTGCTTCAAGTTTTATTGCAACTTCGGCATCTATTTTTTTTGGAAGGCTGTCAAATTTTTCAAGTGGAGCAATATTTGGCCCACGTACAAGTTCGATTTTCTTTCTTTCTTCTAATGTTTTAGGCGGGTAGATAAAGTGATGTGCAATAGACGGCACGTCTTCTGGTAAATGGGTGAAAGAAATTTCTTTATCCCATGTTGCAGGATCTGTGAACTTGCCATAAAGAGCACAAAATGCTGCTGTGACAGGACTTACAAGATATACATTTGCGTCCTTTGTGCCAGAACGGCCTTCAAAGTTTCTGTTGAAAGTACGCACAGAAACACCTGAAGTGTTTGGCGAAGAACCCATGCCAATGCAAGGGCCACAAGAACATTCTAAAATACGCACGCCTGAATCTATAAGCTGTTCAAGTTGTCCGCTTGATGAAAGCATGCGTAAAACTTGTCTTGAGCCAGGCGAAAGATTTACGTCTGTGTGTAATGCAACATGGCTTTTATTTAATATTTGAGACACATAAGAAACATCTGCGTAAGAAGAATTTGTGCAAGAGCCAATGCAAACTTGATCTACATTCATTTGTGGATTTGCTTTTGCAATTTCAGCTATTGTCATCACCTTATCAGGCATTGATGGGCAAGCTGCCATAGGCACAATAGTTGATAAATCTATTTCTATATATTCATCGTAGCTTGCGTTATCATCAGCTGATAAAGCAATAAAATCTTTTTCTCTGCCCATAGATGCAAGGAATTTTCTTGTTTCTTCATCGCTTGGAAACACAGAACAAGTAGCACCTAGTTCAGCACCCATGTTTGTGATTGTTGCTCTTTCAGGAACGCTTAATGACTTCACACCTTCGCCGTAATATTCAATGATTTTACCAACGCCACCCTTTACAGAAAGCATTTTTAATAAATAGAGAATAATGTCTTTTGCTTGTGCAAAACCTTTGAGTTTATTTGTTAATTTTACACCCACAATTTTAGGCATTGGAATAGTATAACCTTGACCTGCCATTGCTAATGCAACTGAAAGGCCCCCAGCACCAATAGCAATCATACCTATGCCGCCAGCATGCGGAGTGTGGCTATCAGAGCCAATTAGTGTTTTACCAGGTATGCCAAAGTTTTCTACATGAAGTTGATGGCAAATGCCTGTACCAGGAGGGCTATAAAGTGCGTTGAATTTTGCAGCAGCTGACTGTAAAAACCTATGATCATCAGGGTTTTTAAAACCCATTTGTAAGGTATTGTGATCAACATAAGATATGGAAAGTTCTGTTTTTACAGTGTCTATTTCTAAGGCTTCAAATTGCAGCCAAGCCATAGTTCCAGTTGCGTCTTGTGTGAGTGTTTGGTCTATTTTGATATTTAATTCTTCACCAAGAGCGTAACTCGCTATGTTTCTTGAGGAGTCAATAAGGTGAGCTTCAAGAATTTTGTGTGCTAAATTCATATAACTTCCTAATTTTTATTTTTTCTTTTTCTTTTACATTGAATAGTTGGCTTCGTCAACTTTTTAATTATGTCTAAAATTGGCTTTTAGCCATAGTTAAAAAGCCTAAAAGCATATGTTTTTCATTTATTGAAGCTTAACTTTTCTAGAAGAAATTATCCTGAATTTTTAAAGCGAATGAGTATTTATTTGTTCTTGTAGGAAAATGCTTGTAAGTTTTTCATGCATTTGTTAAGATTATGAAAATAATTTTTTACTAAGAATAAGGCAGACATGAGTTTCATAAAAAACAACTATACTCTTTCGCTTTTTCGCCAAGATGTAATGGCAGCCCTAACAGTGACTGTTTTGGGTATGCCTATGGCTATGGCCTATGCAATTATGGCTGGTGTTGACCCTTTATATGGCCTTTACTCTTCTATTGTTCCTGTTCTTGTTGGTTCTTTGCTTGGCTCATCTCGTTTTTTAATCGGTGGGCCAACAAACACTGTTTCTATGCTGCTTTATGTTTCACTAGCACAAATTCACTTAAATGGTGTTGTTTTGCTTGCCTTGCCAACAGAAGTGCGTATGGAATTTCTCATAGCACTTTCTTTAGTATCTGGCTTAATTCAGCTTTTTTTTGGACTTGCAAAATTAGGTAAATTCGCTTCTTTTCTTTCCTACCCCGTTATCATTGCCTATACTGTTGGCTGTGCTCTTTTGATAGCAATAGGGCAGATTGAAAGTTTTCTAGGTTTGGATTTACCCCTTGCTGTGAGCACTTTTGATATTTTTGTTGGACTTTTCCAAAACTATGCTTCTATTCACTGGTTATCAGTTGGAATTGGGCTTGCAACCATCGCTCTTTCTTTGATTTTTTCTAGGATTAGTAAGAAATTGCCTTCGCATTTCTTGGCTATTATCATGCTTTCAATTCTTGCCTATTTGTATGATTTCAGAGCATATAATGTGCTGATGGCTGACTTTGTTGATGCCTATTATCCACCTATAACAAACCCATTCCCATTGCTTTTTTCACATATTGACGAACTTTTCATGCCAGCTTTGGCTGTTGCTATCATTTCTTCTGTGGATAGCATTGCAAATGGCAGAATTTTTGCAAATAGAAAGAATGATCCATTTGACGTGAATAGAGAATTGTGGGCTCAAGGAGTAGCTAAGATTGCAGGAGCTTTTACTTCTTCTTTTCCTGGTTCTGGTTCCTTTTCACGAACAGGCTTAAATTTTATTGCTGGTGCGCAAACAAGATATTCAGGCGTACTTTCTGCTCTCATGTTCTTACTTGTACTTGCGCTTTTTGGTGATATTATTGGATATATTCCTATTCCTTCTTTATCCGCTATTTTGATTCTTGCTTCTGTTTCAATGATAAAGAAAAAAGATATTCTTTTTGTATGGAATACAAGCAAGGCTGATAAGCTTGTGTTTTGCGTAACTTTGTGTGCTGTTTTATTCCTAGCTTTAGATATAGCTCTTATTGTTGGTGTTATTCTTTCGCTTGGTGTTTTTCTTAATAATGAATCACAGCTTTCTATTGAAAGAATACGCAGAGGCAGGCTTCATTCTTTTTCATCAGAATGGGTATTTGAGAATAAAAATGTAGCTCTCTATGGCTTAGAAGGAGCTTTCTTCTTTGGTGCGACTGACAATTTTGAAAATACTTTTATAAAGAATCTGCCAAATGATCCAAAACTTTTTATCTTGCATATGAGTCATATGCATTTTCTTGATTGCTCAGGTGCAAAAGCTATTGAATTATTTATGCAAAAATTGCAAAAAAGAGATGCCTATCTTATTATTTCAGGTGCAAACAAAGAAGTGCATGATGTGATAATTAATTCTGGTATTGCTTCAGGTGAAAGAGGTTGTTATTTAGCTGGAAATTTAGAAGGCGCAATTGAATTAGCTGAATTTATTCTTGTTAACCTAGAAAATTCATCTAGTATTGAAGAAGAGTAAAGAAAAAGTGAAATGAAAATAGCATAATACGCCTTGCTTTCATGCGAAGTATATTTTCTTTTCCTTATTTTGAGCGCTTTTTATGCGGCAATTAAAGTCCATATTATAGTAAATATTAAACAGAACTAACTTGTCATGTTTCTAGGTCTTTCTATATTAAATTCTTTATTTATAGGTATAGTAATACAAATACTTGTGCCGCCTAAATCGTTGTTTTCAGCATGTATGCTTGCGTTATGCTCGCTTACAATAGATTGCACAATGGCAAGGCCAAGGCCTGTGCCGTCTTTTTTCTTTGAATAATATGGTTCAAAAAGACGTGAAAGCGATTCTTTGCCTAAAACAACGCCATTGTCAGCAATAGTTAAATGGCAAAAATCCTTTGCAAAATTAATACTTGTGTAAACTAAGGCTTTTTCTTTACGCTCGCTTTCTGGATATTTTTCTTCAAGTATTTCAGCGGCATTAAGATAAATATTTATAAGGGCTTGCCTAAAGGCATTTTTATCAAGCAAAACAGGAGGCACATTTTCATAAGGGCCTTCGTATATCCATGTTATTGATGAATGTGAAGTTTTAAAAAGACGAATGCTGTCATTTATTAAAGCAACAATATTTTCCTCTTTGAGTTTTGTTTCTGGCATTTGTGCGAATTCTTTGAAGTTTTTTATCATAGCTTGCATTCTGTCAACTTCATTAATAATAAGGCGAGTGCATTCGCTAAATGTGGCATTGCTTTCTTGCGTGTTGAACTTACGCTCAAGCCTTTCTGCTGAAAGGCGAATTGGCGTAAGTGGATTCTTCATTTCATGGGTGATTCTTTTTGCTACTTCGCGCCATGCGGCAAGCTTTTCAGCATGAACTAATTCTGTGAGATCTTCTATAACGGCAATAATAAGGCCATCGTCTTCTTGTTCGCTATTAAAGTCACTGTAAGAATCATTATTAACTTTTTTATCCTCTGTTTTACTTTCATCTTGTGAGTAAGGAATAAAGAGAGCGGTAATAAGAATCTTTACCGTGCTTGCATTAAAAGTGATGTCTAATTCTTTTTTCCAAATTTGTTGAGGAAAGTTTTTTAATGCAGTCATCATTTCGATATAAGCATGTAGCTCATTTCCTTGAAAATATTGAGCAAGAAAACGGTTTTTCCAATCATCAATACTCATATTAAACATATCTGAGGCGGCTTTGTTGATTGTGAGCACACGCCCTTGATTGTCCAAAACCAAAACACCAGTAGCGATATTTTCAAGCACGGTTTCAATAAAGAGATTTCTTTGCTCAAGCCTTTCATTAGTTTGCTTAATTTCTTCGTTACTTGATTTTACATGCTTTGTCATAGCGTTAAAAGAGTGTACAAGTTGTCCGAGCTCGTCCTTGCCTTTATCTTCTAAAATAAAATCAAGCTCACCTTGTGCAATTCTGTCAGAACCTTTTGCAAGAGCTTCAATAGGGGCTGTGAGCTCTTTTGAAAGCCTGATTGCCATAAAAATAGAAGAGAAAACCATAATAAGACCAAGAATCGCAAGTATAAGCGAAAAAGAAAGTCTTAATGGTTTTCTTAATGATTTAAGGTAGGTATATTCTTCAAAACCCTTGCTTATACTTGTTAATTTAGAATAAGCTGTGCTGCCTATGTTTTCAGCCACAACAAGATAATAGGAAGGCATTGATAAAATTTGCTGGGCGGCCATAGCATAATCAGTTGTTTCAAGCGGAATAATTGAAGAATATGGTTCGGTTGAAATTTGCTGCCAAGCAATAGACTGCAAAAGTCTTTGTACAACTATGCTGCTATGTCTGCTTTGGGGTGCTGCAAAAGCATAACGAATATAAGGAGCTGTATTGGTTGATTCTAGCAAAATCAAGACATTTCCAGCAAGAATTTTTTCTTGAGAAAGAAGATAGTCTTGAATAATTTTTAATTTATCGTCGGCAAGCTCTTTAGCTAATTCTTGTTGTAAACTTTGAGATGAATTTTCAACTATCTCATTAGAATTAGTTGAAAAAGATTGCTCACTTTCTTTTTTGCTATCATAGTG
>CAYJHN010000059.1:5541-9874 GCA_964369985.1 uncultured Desulfovibrionaceae bacterium
AGAAGAAGGGTGAGCTGGCTATCCATGTAGCCTACACGATTTAAAAGTCTTTGCGTTGAAGCTGTGTAAAAACTTTGTCCAACTTCTAAAGCTGAAGACATAGAATTTTCAACCGTACTTGTAAACCAGTAGTCAATACCTTTAATAACCACACGGTTTGCAGCTAAAAACATAAGAAAAACAGGTATTAGTGAAAGCGAGATAAAGGCAAGCAAGAGTCTTGTTCTTAATTTTGAGCCAAAAACCTTTCTTCTTCTTTCTGCAATAAGCTTGATAACATTTCGTGTTGCTAGATAGAAAATAACTAATAATAAAATAGCATTGAGATTTAATAAACCAATGAAATACCATGAATCAGAAGCAAAATACGTGGTTTGCCCCCACACGCCTAATGAAACAAGAATAATCAAGAGAAGTGCAAGGGCAATCTCTTTATTTCTTACTCTTTTTTCTCTATCCGAGGATTTTTGTTCGGCTGTTGCGTTTTTCATATTATTTTAAATTTTTAAATCAATACGATAGTTTAGGTTTGCCGCATCCCATGTCCAGAAAAATAAAGTAGATTCTAGCCATGGGGGATTTGTGGCCTGTTGCATATTTATATGAATTTCTAGATAATGCTCTTTGTCTAAATCTAATTTGGGCAAATTATAAAAGCTAAAGCTCTTATTTTTTAAAGTAGTTGCAAGCAAGCTTGCTAGGTCGTGTGATCTTTTTGGTGGTTGGTTTTCAAAATAGAGAATGTATTCGTGCGTTAATGCTTCAAAACGAATTTGCCAGCCTGTAATATATTCTTGCACTTCTTTGTCAAATAAAAAAGAAGCTTCATGCAAAACAGAGGAAAAATTTATATTTATACTTGTTCCACTTTTAACTATTCTTTGTAAGTCTTCAATATTGTTGAGAGAAAAAAACAAGTCAATATCAAGTTGATTGTTTTTATAGGAATAGTTTGAATGGTTTAAAATAAAGTAATCTTGTGAGTATGCCTTTGCAGGGCATAGTGCGAAAAAGATGAGTAAAAAAAGCATGCAAAAAGAGAACTGTTTTTTTTGAAAACATTTTGTGTTGTTATTTTGATATGTTAGGCTCATTTTTTTCACACGAAGATTATGACACAAAGTAAAAAAGAGTGCAAGAAGTCTTTTTTAGCATAAAAATCATTTAATTGCTTCTGCATTCATAAAAAAGCCTTAATAAGCAAGAGTATCTACTATAAATTGATTTTGTGTTTGAAATTAAAATGTAATTTCAAGATAATAGATGTAATTTAAAGCGAAATAGCTTTCGTGCTCTTGCAAGTTTTAAAAGCTGTGTTATTATTTAAATGCACAGAGAAAATTCACTAGGAGTTATTATGCCTTTATACGATTTTGGTTGCAATGCATGTGGTGCATTGTTTGAAGAGCTTATTTTTGAAGAAAGCGAAAAACCGCCTTGTCAAGAATGTGGTTCACTAGACACAGCCCGCAGAATATCTGCACCATCTCCTTTAAAGACTAATCCTTTTCCTTACAAAATAGATAATAAAAGGAAAGCAATGCCATCACCTGCACAGATGTCAAAGCTTAATCGATCATGCCCTAATGCCGCTTCATGTGGAGCAAGTGCTTCTATTGGTGGTGGTTCAGGCGGTTGAGGTTCATAAAAAAACCAGTTTGGTTTATGAAATTATAAAAATAAAAGTAATGATAATACTTGCTTTTATCTTTACTTTTGCCTTACTTTTTATCTATTACTTCTATTAAAAATTTTGGAGAAAATATGAAAGTTAAACAAAAAGTATCAGCCTTTATTATGGCTTCTTTACTTACATTAAGTGCCACAACTCAAGCTTTTGCTGCTATGCCTGGAAATTTTGTAGAGCTTGCAAAAGAGGCTGGCAAAGCAGTTGTAAACATCAGCACTGAAACAACTATTAATTCTTCTAATAGAGGAAGAAATATGTTTCCTGACGAAATGTTTAGATCATTGCCAAAGGAATTTGGTGACTTATTTCGTCAGTTTGAAAACAATTTAGCACCAAGAGAAAGAAAACAATCTTCACTTGGTTCTGGCTTTATTATTTCATCTGATGGTTACATTGTAACAAATAACCATGTGGTTGAAGGGGCTGACAAAGTTTCCATCAACTTACAAGGCAAAACAGGCAAGAGCGAATCGCTTGAAGCAAAAGTTATTGGAACAGACGCAGAAACAGACTTAGCACTTTTAAAAGTTGAAACAAAAGAAAAACTACCAACATTAAAATTTGGCGATTCTTCAGATTCTGAAGTAGGTGAATGGGTGCTTGCTATTGGTAACCCATTTGGCTTAGGTCACACTGTGACAGCAGGTATTGTTTCAGCAAAAGGCAGAGATATCCACTCTGGCCCATTTGATAACTTTATTCAAACTGACGCATCAATCAATCCAGGCAACTCTGGCGGCCCACTTATCAATATGGACGGCGAAGTTATAGGTATCAACACTGCGATTATTGCTTCTGGGCAAGGTATTGGTTTTGCAATTCCTAGTTCACAAGCATCTGATATAGTTGAAGCATTAAAAAAAGGTGAAAAAGTTTCACGTGGCTGGATTGGTGTTGGCATTAATGACATAGACGAAAATACAGCAAAGGCTTTACAATTAAAAAATACAAACGGTGCGCTTATTGTTTCAGTAATGAAGAATGAACCAGCAGACAAAGCAGGTATGAAAGCAGGTGATGTTGTTGTTCAAGTGGCTGATAAAAAAGTAAATAATTCATCTGAGCTATTAAAAGCTATTGCAAGCCATGCACCTGGTGAAAAAATAGAAGTTCTTGTTATTCGTAATGGTGACACAAAGAAACTTAACATTGTTCTTGGTGACAGAAGCTCGCAATCAGCAAGCAAAGATCCAAAAAATTCTAAACCAGAAACAGTATTGGGGCTCACACTTCGTCCATTACAAAATGCTGAAAAACAAAGCTTAGAAGTTGAAAATGGTTTACTTGTAACTGCAATTTCTAACGACAGCGTGGCTGCAGAATTTGGCGTAAGAAGAAATGATGTTATTATTGCTGCAAACTTACACCCTGTTGCTTCAGCCTCTGAACTTGAAAAACTTATCAATACAGAAGCAAAGAAACGTGGAGCAGTTTTATTACAAATTATGCGTAAAGGGCAAGAACTCTTTATTTCAGTTCCAATTAAGAAATAATTAGTTAGAGTATATTAAAATAAAAAAAAGTGCGGGGTTAAAGCCCGCACTTTTCTCTTTTAAAATTCTAATCAAAAACTATTTATTAGGAACAAAGAATAATTGCTTACCTTGTGCTTTAAAACCTTCAATAGCTGCTCTACCTTGTGGTGAAACAAGCCAGCCACCTAAAGCAGCTGCGTCTTTAGCATTGACGTGTTTGTGTTTCTTTTGGTTTACAGGAATGTAACCATAAGGATTTAATAAATCTTTGTGGTTTTCAGAAATGATTTCAAGATCTGTTGTTGATTTTGGCTGTGCAAATTTCATAGCATAATATGTAGCACGGTCAGTGAGAGTGTAGCCTTGCATTTCGTCAGACATCAAGATTGTTTTACCCATGCCTTGACCAATTGATTTATACCATGTTTTATCAGCAGGGTATTTGCCGTCGAGTTTAACTTCTGTTTCAGCCCAGATTTTTGCTTCTTTTGAATGTGTACCAGAATCGTCACCTCGTGAAATAAAAGGAGATTTGGAGTTTGCAATAGCTTCAAAGGCAGCAGCAGTGCTTTTTGTATCTTTTGCTTTTGCTGGATCGCTATCAGGGCCAATCACTACGAAATCGTTATACATAACGTAGTAGCGTTGTGTGCCATAACCCTCTTTTACAAAATTCTTTTCACGCTGAGTGTCGTGCACTAAGATAGCGTCAACATTGCCGTCCATACCATCTTTAATTGCAGCACCTGTGCCTTTTGCAATAACTTTTACTTTTATGCCTGTATCTTTTGTGAATTTAGGTAAAAGATAGTTTAAAAGACCAGAATTTTCGGTGCTTGTTGTAGTTGAAATTAAAATTGTGCCTGCATTAGCAAAGCTCGGTGCAAGTGCAAGAAATGCAAATACTAACATTGAAGAAAGTAATTTTTTCATTGTTTTTTACTCCTGATGTAAATATTTTGCAATATTATGTCTAGTATTATGCAAAGTCAAGAACAAAGCATGTCTTTAGACTAAATAGCTCATAAGTAGATTGTTGAAAATATATATAAAGCTGTTTTCAGTATAAATTTAAAAAAGCGAAAAAAAAGCTTGACCTTTTCCGCTAGATGTTTTATTTATTTTCGACATGGCGAAAGTAGCTCAGTTGGCAGAGCACCTGATTGTG
>CAYJHN010000060.1:0-9800 GCA_964369985.1 uncultured Desulfovibrionaceae bacterium
AGTTGAACTTGTGTGAAGAATAATTATTTCAGTGTTCATCACACCAGCTGCAGTTTCTGAATCGAAATTAAGCAAGGAACGTAGTTCTTCAGCATCGTCCAGAGACATGCTATTTAAAATAGAGTCCCTTTGTTCTTCATCTAATTCATCCAAAACGTCAACAGCATCATCAGGTGACATTTCAGAAACAATAGCAACAGCTTCATTAAGTGAAAGGCTTTCAAGCACGTCACAAGCATGCTCTTCGTCAAGCTCTGCTAAAGTATTAGCAGCATTGTTTGGCGACATTGTTTTGAGTAAATCAATTTGCTTTTCAAAAGGTAGATTTTCAATATGCTCAGCCCTATCAACAGGGTGCATATTATCATCTTCAGTAATTTTTTGTTCTATGCTTTCTTCGGTTAATAAAGCTTGCTCATGTGAAATTATATTTTCGTCTCTATCATTTTGCATAGTCTAACCTCCCGTAAGCTTTTTAACATAAAAAATACTTTACAATATCTTTGAATAAGCAATTATTGCTGAAAGACATATTTTATTAATTCAATTTAAATAGCAAGTAATTTTTTTATCTTTTATAATTTAATTATTACATATTTATTACAAAAAATAAAATTAAATCTTAGAAAAAATATTTATTAATAAGATTAAAACTCAAATAATTACACAAATAAAGCATAATTCTCTTTAACACTATTTTGATTTTACATTCAATTTATTCTCATGTACAATTTATAAATCAATTCTATAATTCACTTCAATAATTATATAGGTGCAGTATGAAAAAATCAAACTTCAAACAAGAAGATTACACAAAATCTACAAGAGCGTCTTCTTGTTCGCATATTGAAAATAGTACACGCAGAAATTTTATCAAAGGCCTTACTAGTGCTGGTTTACTCATGTCCATGCCCTTTATTTCACCCTTTGCTTCTACTAATGCATACGCACTTCCACGCTCAATTGAAGAATTAAAGAAAATACCTGAATCAGTAGTAAAAACCTCTGTTACTTATGGTGCGATTCCCTCAATTAATAAAGTTGAATACCTTAGCATGGCTGACGCTAATCTCACACTTAGTAACGAAGACGTTGTTTTTATAATAAAAATGCCAAATGATCCTAATGATATACGCATTGTATCACAAAGTTTGATGGTTTGGCATGAAGTAGTAAACTTCCATGAATTTGACGGCTCTTCTTATTCGCTTACGTATTCCCCACTTTCAGCATCAGTTGCTTTTTATGACACAAAAATTAATAGACAAAATCTGATACTTGATGCAAATGGCCAGCTTTACAACAGTAATAGTGTGCTTATAGATAGAAATACTGGTTCACTTTGGTCACAACTTTTAGGTTTATGCTTTGAAGGCCCTTTACTTGGTAGAGGTTTTACACAAGAACCTGTTTTATGGACAAAATGGCTTTACGCAAAAAAAGTATTTAAAACTGCAAAAGTTGTTGCACACCCAAAGGTAGCACAAAGCAGACTTTATGGCAGAGATCCTTATGGTTCTTTTAATAAAACAGATACATACTATCAAGATAACGAAATAAATTATCCAATCACACATTTTGATAGAAGAATGCATCCAAAAACTCTTGTTTATGCTATTGAAGAAAATAAAGCTCCATTGGCTGTTGATATGTCATATATTAAAAAGAAAAAAGTAGTCAATTTTTACCTTGGCCCTCGAGCATTAGTTGCTTTTTATGACAAGGATTTAGATACAACTAGAATTTTTGATAGATCTTTTTGGCATAGCGATAAACCTGCACTCTTTACGTATAAAAATAATACAATACAAGATTTTCTTACTAAGAGCGTTTGGACTGCCGACGGTAAATGTATTTCAGGAAATTTAGTAGATGCTTCAATGCAAGAAATATTTGGTATATACTCTTTTTGGTTTGCTTATGCTGCTATGCACCCTGAAACTTTTACGGTTCCAGGTGAAAATGATGTGCCAGATTTTGCTTTAGACGCACCATTGTCGTAATATTATGCAAGAGACTAACCTTACACATCACGTTATTCTAATTATCTTTTTACTATTCTAAAAAAGCATTTATGCTATAATAAAAATCGCTATATCTGTGTAATTTTCATTTATTTACATATACTCATGAATTATTAAAAAGTTCGCAAGGAAAGGGGAGAGCTCGAGAGGGGGAAAACCTTGCCTTTCAAGGCATGGTTTTCCCCCTCTCGAAAGAAAAATTGTCAGCTTTTTATACACTTCTTTTTTTAAATGTATAATTATTATACACAAAAAAAAAGAAGTGTTTTTATTTATCATGTAAAAACAGCAACTTATAATTTGGCACACTAATTGCTATATATAAAGCATACAGTAAATGTATACAAAGTAAAAATATGTATTTGCTTTATAAAAGCACTATAAAGTAGTTGAGCATATTTTTTCATAAACCAGTGCTTTGATCATAAAACACACTCTCCTTAATGTGTTAACAACTAAAGAAAGCATCTCACTCCCTGCTTTCTTTAGTAAATAAGACTAAATTTACTTTAAAGTAAATTTGACTATATAAACAAGATGTTGATTTTTATTAACCCCACAAAATAAATTATAACATCGCAAACACTCTAAACTTTTTACCTATTACCCTAAACTTATACACCATGCACTCAAATATAATCCCCACACAATATCTGAGTAAAAACTAATGTCTCTCAACCATTTTACCACAACAAAAAAACTCCATATTCAAAAAACCAAGATGCTCAAAAGTACCTTGGTTTTTTGTTTTAAGCAAAGTGTATAATTTATAAACAAAAAAAATGAATATTTTTTTATACTCTATTAACTCATTCAATTTTTAAATTTTAAAACTTGACAATATATCTTAGAAAGCTAAAGTGAAAAATAACTTTTCAATAAATGAGTATCTTATGCAATTTTCTAAAATATTAGTTGAATATCTTCGCCCCGTTGAAATAAAAGAAGATTTTCAAAGAAAAATCTTTCTTTTTCTCTTTATTCTCACATTTTCAAATATAGTTTCATACCAAGCTTGGCAAACACTTTATACAAATTATGTAGTTGAAATTTTAGAATTAAATGCTGCGCAAAATGGCATAGCACAATCTGTACGTGAACTCCCAGGGCTTTTTGCAATTTCTGTGCTCTTATGGTTACGCTTTTTTAGAGAAGAAAGCATGGCTGTTATATCTATTCTCTTTTTAGGTGTGGGCGTTATGCTCACAGGTATGTTTCAATCATATACAGGTATATTACTTACTACATTTTGTATGTCACTTGGATTTCACTACTTTGAAACAATAAACCAATCCATACTCTTACAATCCTTTAACACAAAAGTTGCACCTATAGTGTATGGAAGATTAAGAAGTATTTCTGCTTTAGGTACGATTTTTGTCTCTCTCTTGCTTCTTTACTTCGTCACTAAACTCGATTATTTACATATTTATTTTCTAACCGGATTTATCGGTATAATAGGTGCCACACTTGCCTTACTAAAAAAACCAGACCTTTCTTGCCTGCCAACCGTACAAAAAAAGAAACTTGTTTTCAAAAGTAAATATTGGTTGTTTTATGCTCTTACCTTTTTATCAGGTGGTAGAAGACAAATTTTTACCATTTTTTCACTTTTCTTGCTTGTTGAAAAATTTGGATTTTCTGCAAGTATGGTCACTTTTTTATTCTTAGTTAACAACACAATCAATTTCTTTTTAAATCCCCTTATCGGCAAACTTATCAACGTCTTAGGTGAAAAGAAATTACTCACACTACAATTTGCACCAGCTATATTTATTTTCTTGGGTTATGCCTTTTTAGAAAATCCCTATATTGTCGCCTTTCTATACATATTAGACCAATTTACCTTTAGTTTTAACATAGCAGAAAAAACCTTCTTCCAAAAAATGGGCGACCCAGATGACATTTCACCATCAATGGCAATGAGCTTTACAATCAACCACATAGCAGCAGTAGTTGTTCCAACTATTGGCGGTGCTTTATGGCTTATTGATTATAAAATTCCCTTCTTCATCGGTGCTGGACTAGCTGTAACTTCACTATTCTTAGTGCAATTCATTGACAGCGAAATAGCAAAAGCACATGCAAGAAAAGAAGTGGTTATACATTAATTTTCTTTGTCTCCGACGGCCAAAGGACTACCGCCCTTTGGAAACCCTGAATAGTGAGCAGATAAGCAATGTGTTCTGGCTAAAGTATTTTTATTTTATATTTTTTACTTTATTTTTTTTATTTGCGAAAAAGTTTTAAGCTTCGCTTAAATACTGTTTCGCTTTAAAAACCATAAAAAAAGTGCCTTTTTTTATGGTGGCTAAGGAATGATTTTATTCATAATAGTATGTCATTCATTCAACTCTCATAATTTATTCTCTTCTATAAAGAAAAACATTCCCAAGCTTTGCTTTAGGAATGTTTATATAAAGATATCATATTTCAAGAGAAGTCATAAAGCATAAATTATACCGTGAGCTAAGATATAAGGCTTTTAAACACCATGTGAACGTAGTGAACATGGACGCTAACATCAAGTTCGTAGTATATCTTTACAGTTAAGAATTTTCCCATATTTTAAAGCGGAAAAGTATTTATGAGCGTAGCTCATACAACTTTTCCGCAAATAAAAATAAAATAATCTTCTTTAGCCAGAACATATCGCTTAACCGCTCACTGTTCGGGTTTCCAAAGGGGCTGAGCTCCTTTGGCCGTCGGAGACATAAAAAAGAAATTAAACCACTATACTGGCTGATGCTTTAAATTGATACCATCAACAACAAAATAAGTATGCTCTGCAATA
The DNA here is from genome assembly GCA_964369985.1 of uncultured Desulfovibrionaceae bacterium. Classification (GTDB taxonomy): domain Bacteria; phylum Desulfobacterota; class Desulfovibrionia; order Desulfovibrionales; family Desulfovibrionaceae; genus CAYJAZ01. The sequence continues at coordinate 4,819 of CAYJHN010000060.1, forward strand.
TTGATAGATCTTGAAGCTATTCTGTCTAATGCACGAGATATGATAATGTATGACAATGCAACACGTGGGTCGATTTCTCTTTCATAAATAGCTTTTGTGCAATAGTCTACTGCTAATACAGAGAGGTTTGAAACTTCATCACTTTGCTGACGCAAGTGCTCGGCTAATTGCGTATCTTTATCTCTAAAAGATTGAATACCTTCTTCGAGTAATACTTGTGCTTTTTTAGAAAGTTCAAGAATAATTGGTGGTGTTACAAATGCATTTTGTTCTTTTAGTGAGAGAATATTATTTGCAATATTTACTGATTCATCACCAATACGCTCTAAATCAACAACTAAACGTACAGCAGCAATGAGAAAACGTAAGTCAGAGGCAACTGGTTGAGTTCGTGCTAAAATATTAAGTGTAGATGCGTCAATTTCTAATTCTAAACTATTGATTTCAGCTTCTGTGTTTGTTACATTTTGAGCTAAATCTATATCTAAAGTTTCTAAAGCTTTTACTGAATTATTAAAGGCTTGTTGGCTTTTTGCAGCCATAAATAAAACTCTTACACGCAAATCATCAACAAGAACTTGAATATGGTTCTCAATATGGGATTTAATAGACTCCATACTTTCTAAACTCCTTATATATTGTAAAATATAATTTTAAACGTTTTTTAAACTATAATACCTATTAGAAAATTGTCATTATTTTTTTATATAAATTAACCAAAACGCCCAGTAATATAGTCTTCTGTTTGCTTTAAACTTGGGTTTGTGAAGAGTTTTTCAGTAGGTGAATATTCAATTAATTTACCCATATAGAAAAATGCTGTATTATCAGAAACACGTGCTGCTTGCTGCATATTGTGAGTAACAATGATGATAGTTAGCTGGCTTTTTAATTCGTGTATACCTTCTTCAATATGCTGAGTAGCAATTGGATCTAATGCTGAGGCTGGTTCATCCATAAGCAATACTTCTGGTTCTACAGCTAAAGCTCTTGCTATGCATAAACGTTGCTGTTGCCCGCCTGAAAGTCCAAGTGCTGAAGAGTGTAATCTATCCTTTACTTCATTGAATAAAGCTGCTCTTTTGAGGGATTTTTCAACTTTTTCAGCAATAAACATTTCGTCTTTTATACCATTTACTCTTAAACCATAGGCTACATTTTCAAAAATTGTTTTTGGAAATGGATTTGGCTTTTGGAAAACCATACCTACACGTCTGCGTAGGTCTACGCAATCTTTAGCTTCAAGAATAGATTCTTTATCTAATAAGATTTTACCTTCTGTTCGCGTGCCTGGAATAAGATCATTCATACGGTTAAGGCAACGAAGAAATGTGGATTTACCACAACCAGATGGGCCGATTAATGCTGTTACTTTTTTATCATAAAAATCTAAATTTATATCAAAAAGAGCTTGTGATTGCCCATAGAAGAAATTTAGGTTCTTTGCTTCGATTTTTATTTGTTCTGATTTATTTTCAATCATGAAAACTCCATACACTATTTCAATTATTAAAGTGTTTTTATATTGATTTACTTGATTTTTGGAAGTGCAAACTGAATAGTAGCACCAACTGTTTTATTTGTTACAATTAAAGCCTTATATCTATAAAGCGCATGAATAGAACCATGATATTTTTCGACAATATGCTTACAAAGTGAAAGTCCTAAACCTGTAGAAAAATTTTCTTGACTATTTCTATGTTTTTCTACTCTATAAAAGCGTTCAAAAACTCTTGTTGTGTCGTCTTCTGGAATGCCTTGACCGAAATCCTGCACATAAATAACGCATTCATCATCAGTACATTCACTAAGCATAACAATTTCAGAATTTTCTGGCGCATAACGAGCAGCATTTTCAATAAGATTTCTGAATATTTGACTTAATCTATCAGCATCAATAGCTAATTTCACTTCTTTGTCGAGTTCATTCACTACTTTAAGATTTTTTGCTGCTAACACACTTTGACATTCTTCTAAAGCCAAGCTTACTGCTTGTTCAACTGTAGTTGTAGATTTTTCATCAATAATAATTTCATCTTCATTTTCTATAATTGAAAGTGAGAGTAAGTCTTTTACTATTCTATCTAAATGTTTTGTATTTTTTAGAATAGTTTCAAGAAAACTCCTAGCTATATTTTTATCTACTGTATCTTCTTTCAATATACCATCTAATGTTTCAGCATAACCTTGAATTGCTGTGAGCGGAGTTCTTAATTCGTGTGAAACATTTGCAATAAGATCTCTTTTGATTTCAATGAGTTTTGCAATAGCTGTAATATCATGGAATACAATAACTAATTGAATATCAGGTTGTATATCAGCTATATTTCTTGGTTTTGAAATAGTTATTTGGAAAACTTTACCTTGTAGATTGTGCTGAAAGGTAATGAATTTCTTATCAGAATTTACAATATCTTGAATTGCTTTTTCTAATTCAGCGTCTGCAAAAACTTCTAAAGGTAGTTTACCTTTATATTGTAACATAAAATCTTGTATTGTATTTGATTTTTGGAAAAGTTCTGGTAATAAATCAGCAAAAGTTGAATTTATTTTAGAAATCATACCCTTTTTATCTAATACTAAAACACCTGAACTTATGTCATCTAAAATATTTTCAAGAGTAGCTTTTTGAGTAATCATGTATCTTAGTTGATCATTTACTCTAGTTGCCATTTGCGAAACAGCTGTTGAAAGCTCTTTAAATTCGGGTTTTGGAGGTAAAAGAAGTTTGAGTTCGGTGTTTTTATGTGCTGTATTATCTATAACTCTCTTCATTTGTTCTATTGCGGTATTTAATCTATTTGTAAAATAACGACTTAAGAAAAACGAGAAAAGTAAAATAATAATAAATGAATAACCAAACATATTGAAGAGTGAGCTTAATTTATTTGTCATTGCAGTTGTTGGTATAGCCAAACGCAAGTAGCCAGCAGGAAAAGATTTTGTTGCTTCCATTTTCTTTGCTGTGTACACAAATTCAATACCTAATGTATCGCTATATCTTGCAAATGCCCCAAAGCCGAAATTTTTTGCTTTAATTACTTCAGGTCTTGTGGAGTGATCGTCAAGTTCGGAAAGCTTATCATCATCAACATTAGAATCAAATAAAACAGTACCATCGTCTGCAATATATGAAATTCTCGCATTATTTGAGAATGATTTCATTGTAGCAATAGTTTCTTCTTTTGACTGATTTGCTGTAAATAAAAATACTTTTTCAAGTAAATCACTTTCACGCTCGCCAGCTAAAGTGAAATCTTCAAGCACATAAGCGTGCATAGTTTGCCAACTAATGCCCATTGGTAAGACAATGCCAAGCAAGAACATTACTATAAAGGATATAAAAAGTTTCTTTTTCATCTTATTTATACTTTTTGTTTTGTAGTCTATCGCGTATATAGATTGCGATTAAGTTCATTCCTAACACAAGAATAAGAAGAACTAATGCAGTGCCGTATTGCAATGGACGGGTTTTTTCGATATCTGTTCCTGCTGTAGCTAATACATACATATGGTAAGGCAAAGCCATAACAGAAGAAAATATAGAATCAGGCAATTTTGCAGTATAAAAAACAGCAGAAGTAAACATAATAGCAGCAGTTTCACCAGCAGCTCTTGCTAAGCCTAGAATAGAACCTGTGAGCATGCCAGGAAAAGCAGCTGGCAAGACAATACGCCAAATAGTTTGGTATTTTGTAGCACCTAGACCAATACTGACTTCTCTCCACGCATCAGGCACTTGCCTTAATGCTTCTTCTGAGGTGGAAATAATCATTGGTAATGTGAGCACTGCTAAGGTGAGTATACCAGATAAAATGCTCACGCCAAGTCCTAAATAAGTCACAAAAAAAGCTAAGCCAAATAAACCAAATATAACTGATGGTACACCTGCAAGATTATTTACACCAAGTCTGATATAACGTGCAAATCTTGAGCGTGAACCGTATTCATTTAGCCAAACAGCAGAAGCAACGCCTATAGGAAATGATATACACATAGCTCCAAAGGAAAGCACTACTGTACCAATAATACATGGTAAAATGCCGCCTTCAGTCATCATTTTTCTAGGAGATTGTGAAATAAATTCCCATGATAAAGCTGGAGCACCTTGAATAATCAAGAAAGTACAAATACCTATTAGCGCGAGAACATTAATACCAGCACAAGCTCGTAATAAGAAAAACATAATATTTTGTTTTCTATGACGTGAAGCTGGATCTGGCAATTTCATTGTAGATGTAATAGAAGTAGTTGATGTAGTAGACATATATTCTCCTATAAACCAGATGAGCCAACTTGCTTATGCTTTTCGGTAATAACAAAAGCAATATAGTTGAATGAAAAAGTAAAGGCAAATAACACTAAGCCAATAGCAAATAAAGCAAGATAGTGTTCAGAAAAATAAGGAGCTTCAGCCATTTCAGCTGCTATAGAAGCAGGCATTGGTCTTACTGGATCAAAAATAGAAGTTGGAATCATTGCAGCACCACCAGCAACCATAAGCACAACCATTGTTTCACCAATAGCTCTACTCATGCCTAGCATAACCGCAGTTCCAATACCAGATAAAGCCGCAGGTATAACAACATGTATAAGCGTTTCCCACTTAGTAGCACCTAATGCAAGGCTTGCTTCTCTAAGTGAACGATTTACAGAGTGAAGTGCGTCTTCTGAAATTGAACAAATAGTTGGTATGCTCATAAATGCAAGCATAAGTGATGCGTTGAATAAGTTCAAACCAGTACCAATATCAAATTGCTCTTGTAAAAAAGGAGCAACAATAACCATACCAAAAAAACCAATAACAACAGATGGTAAGGCAGCAAGAAGTTCAATAAAAGGTTTAACTATTCTTCTTGTATTTGTAGTTGCAATTTCAGCTAAATAGGCTGCAGTAAATACACCAAGCGGCACTGCAATAACACAAGAAAGCAAGGTAACAAATATAGAACCAATAATAAGTGGAAAAATTCCAAAATCAG
>CAYJHN010000061.1:0-9778 GCA_964369985.1 uncultured Desulfovibrionaceae bacterium
CCACCGCGTGATTATATAAATCAAAATACAGCACAATCCTTTTTAAATTTTGGTAGAGGGCCAGAAAGCGATGGCTTTTTAGATAGGGAAGCATCTGTATTTTATAAAGAAGATGTAGATGGCAAAGAAAGCATACGCGTGATCTACACACCTGATGAAATCCACCCTTGGAACCATTTTTCAAGAAATACTGTAAAGGCAACAATTGAATTTTTTGAAGAAGCAATGCCTGCACCAAAGGCAATTTCAGCTGATAATCAAGTGTGGCAATATAAAGCAGCTTTTAATGCTCTTGGGCTTTTAGGTTTTGCACTCTTTGTTCTTTCATTTACAAAAATCATGCTGCGCACTTCTTTCTTTTCAAGTTTACTTAGCAAAGAAAAAGTTGAAGCCCTCCCTTCTGGCGGCGCAGCAATGCAAGCGTGGTTTTACTTTTCACTTGTGCTTTCAGTCATTTTTTCAGGCGTGTCTTATGTTTATTTGTTCAGTTACACACGCACACTCACAGTAGAGGGCATCACAAATCCACTTCTCATGCAGTCGCCAGTTTTCTTTATTGGCCTATGGTCAGTATTATGCGGACTTTTTACACTAGCACTCTTCTTTGTCGGTTCGCTCATTTCAAAAAGCGATGTGAGCTTTGCACAAAGAGGAATTGACATAAATCTAGGCGCGCTGATAAAAACTATTTTATTAGCAATTATTGTTGTTTTCTGTGCCTATATGCTTGTTTTCACAGCAGATATTTTCTTTAAATCTGACTTTAGATTATGGGTATTGCCATTAAAAGCCTTCACTTCTGACAAATTATCATTTATTGCAATGTATTTTCCATTTTTCTTGGTATTTTATGTGATAAATTCTATTGCGATAAATTGTTTCAACTATATAAAAGGCTTGCCAGAAGTATTAAATATTTTATTGCTTGCCTTAATCAATGGCTTGTCAGCAATTATTTTAATCTATGTGCAATATTCCACATTTTTAAAGGACGGCAGAGCTTTATTTGAAGTGATGTTTGGTACAGTTTCTTTCAATATTATAGGTATTTGGTTATTCCCTATTGCCATTTATTTACCATTAGCCGCTCTCTTTACAAGAGCAATCTTTAAAGATACAAGAAACCCGTATTTAGGTGCACTTATATTTGCACTTATAGTAACAATAGCCTTTACTACCAACACTTTAACTCATATATAAGAGTAAAAAATGCATACAATTAATATAGATTATCCAGACAAGTCTAAAAGTCTTGCCATTGCCAATAATTTACCCCTTACCTTTATTGCAGGGCCATGTGCTATTGAAAGCCGTGAACATACATTAGAATCAGCAAAGAGATTAAGAGAAATATTTGAAAATGCTGGAATTAATTTTATTTTCAAATCTTCTTTTGACAAAGCAAATAGAACTTCTCTTTCAGGTTACCGTGGTGTGAGCATGCAGGAAGGGCTTGATATATTAGCAGAAGTTCGTGAAAAAGTGGGCTTAGCTGTGCTTACAGATGTACATACTGAAGAACAAGCAGCACCAGTAGCACAAGTGGTTGATATGTTACAAACTCCTGCTTTTTTATGCCGCCAAACAGATTTTATCACAGCTGTTTCAAAAACAATGAAGCCAGTAAATATCAAAAAAGGGCAGTTTTTAGCTCCGCAAGACATGGTAAATGTAGCCAATAAAGCATTGGCAACAGGCAACAAGGATATAGCTCTTTGCGAGCGTGGAGCTTCTTTTGGTTACCATAATTTAGTAGTGGATTTTCGTTCTTTTCCAATAATGGCACAAACAGGGCAGCCTGTTATTTTTGATGCTACTCATTCTGTGCAACTGCCTTCAGCTGGTGGCTCAGCCTCATCTGGGCAGAGAGAATTTGTGCCGCCGCTTGCACGTGCTGCAGTTGCTAATGGAGTTGCTGCTCTTTTTATGGAAACTCACAATAATCCAGAAACTGCACCTTGCGATGGGCCAAATATGATAGCTTTCAAGGACTTGCCAGCTTTATTAAAAACACTCAAGCAAATTGATGCTTTGGTAAAAGGTGTTTAGCATGTCCATACTTTCAACTGCAAAACTTGCTCTACAAAAAGAAGCCTCAGCTATAGAGAAATTAGCTCTTAGTCTTGATGCAGAATTAGGTAAAGTATTTGAGCAGGTTATCTCCGCTATTTTACGCATTGACGGCAGGGTTATTTTAACAGGAATGGGTAAAAGTGGTCATATAGCAAAGAAAATTGCAGCAACTTTAGCCTCTACGGGAACGCCTTCTTTTTTCATACACCCAGCTGAAGCAAGCCATGGCGATATGGGTATGCTCACAAGTGATGATCTAGTAATAGCTTTGTCAAAATCGGGTAACACATCTGAATTACAAGATATATTGCACTTTTGTGCCCGTTATGCCTTGCCCTTGGTTGCCATTACCGAAAATGCAGATTCGCCTTTAGCTAAACATTCGAATTTCTTATTACAATTACCAGCAGAGAAGGAAGTTTGTCCATTAGGGGCAGCACCTACTACTTCGACAACGCTTATGCTTGCCTTAGGTGACGCTCTTGCTGTTTCGCTTTTAGAGGCTCGTGGTTTTACTGCACAGGATTTCAATACCTATCACCCAGGTGGTTCATTAGGTAAAAAGTTGTTGCATGTGCGTGATATTATGCATAAAAAAGATGAAATTCCATTGATAGAAAAAGATGTTTTGATGTCAGAAGCTTTGATTGTGATGACAAAATATGCTTTTGGTTGTCTTGGTATTATTGAGAATAATCAGCTTATTGGCGTTATTACTGATGGTGATTTACGCAGAAAGATGAGCGATGACTTTTTATCAAAGTCTGTGTCTGATATTATGGGGCTTTCGCCAATCACTATTTCTTCTGACACACTTGTGGCTGCTGCTTTACAGATGATGAATTCAAAGAAAATCACGGCTTTATTTATAGTAGATGGGAATGAGCCTGTTGGAATAGTGCATATCCATGATGTGCTGAGAGCGAGTTAGGCTAGGCTTTTAATTGTTTATTCTCGTTAATTAAATCTACTTTATAATTTTTGTCTTTCTGTTTGTGTTTTCAGCACGGGACAAATGATTGCAATAATAAAATAAACTCAATGCTACTTTTTAAGGTGGGGGAGAGCTCGAGAGGGGGCAACTCATTTTTCTTAGAAAAATGTTGTGCCCCCTCTCGAATTATTCTCTATAAAACTTACTTATTCTCTTCGTAGCCACTATCTTCAATAAGATTTGTGCCACTTGCGGCATTTCTTGCTAGTTCGTCGCATCTTTCGTTTTGTACGTGTCCAGCATGGCCTTTAATCCAGTGAAATTGTGCATTATGCTTTGCTAGTGCTTTATGCATTTCAATCCAAAGATCTTTATTTTTAACATCTTTTTTATTAGCTGTTTTCCAGCCGTTTTTCTGCCAATTTTTGAGCCAGTGTTTGCTGATTGCGTCGGCAACGTATTTTGAATCGGTATATATATCTACAATGCAAGGTTGGTTTAGTGTTTGTAAGCCAACAATAACAGCGAGTAATTCCATACGGTTATTAGTAGTTAAAGTATAGCCTTGAGAATATTCTTTTTTGTAATCGCCCATTTCTAAAATAGCACCGTAGCCGCCCTTACCAGGGTTTTTTAAGCATGAGCCGTCTGTGTAGAGATTTACTTTTTTACGTTCTTGCATTATTCGTCCTTGTTCTTGAAATCAATTTTCTTTTCGTCGCCAAAAAGCCCGTATTCAATATGCTCGTTGATATTTTTCTTTTCTTCAACTTCGTCCTTATTTTTATTTTCAAGCTCTTTTAATTCGTTTTTTAATCTTTTAGAATCTTGCATAACATTCACATAGCCAGCACCAAAGCCAAGCACAAGGCCAACTATAATGCCATAAGGAGCTGTTGGAAGATACTTATCCACAAGCCAGCCCAAAAAACCGCCAACAATAGGGCCTGAAACCATGTGCAAACCCATAGTTGAGGCAAGGCTTAGCATTGAAAAAATATTGCTTGATTTTTTTGCCATTTATTTTATCCTTTTTTATATTGCATTAATTTGACAGATGTTATAATTTCTTTATAGAAAGCGTTGATTAAAATTTTATAATATACGTGTTTAGTACAAAGTGTTAAATGCGTAAAGTTACAGGAGATATTATGTCCATTAGACAAGGTGATACAGTTTCAGTACATTATGTGGGAACTTTTGAAGACGGCATCGAATTTGATCGTTCAGCTGAAGACAGACCTTTAACCTTCACAGTTGGCGATGGCCAAGTGATAGAAGGCTTTGAAAGAGCTGTTATCGGCAAGGATTCAGGCGATATCTTCTCAGTTACAATTCCAGCAGAGGAAGCTTATGGCGAGCACGAAGAAGAGTTGGTTTTTGAAGTAGAACGTAGTCAACTTCCTGAATCTATTCACCCAGAAATCGGGCTTGTGCTCACAGTTGAAACAGATCAAGGCGAGCTTGAAGTTTCTATTGTTGATATTTCAGATGAAAGCATCTTGCTTGACGCTAACCACCCAATGGCTGGCGAAGATCTTACCTTCGAAATCACTATAGTTTAATTTTATCTATTTGAATAGCAAAATAAAAGTCTTTTATTCTCAATGGTTAGAGATTAAAAGACTTTTTTGTTTTTTATTTTTACTATTAATTTAGCTTATATTTTAAAACTAATTCATTTGCTTTATCACGACATAGCTTATCCTCGTCTTTTTCAGCACTTTGTATAAGTGCTCTTTTTGCGTAATCAATGTATTCAGGGTAGGCATCAAGTAGCATTTCTGCAGCATTAAAGCAATAAATGCGTAGTGGTGCGTAGTCACAATAATTGCTATCTACATCTAACTCGAGAATGTATGAAAGCAGTATTTTGTGGTATTCTTTTGCTAAAGGTTTAGAATGTATAAGGGTTTGTGCAAATGCATAGGGGATTCCCCAGCCTATATTGCCTGATTCTTCGTTCATTTGCCAAATCATGCGTCTTACAATAATTCGAGCTTTTTCTTTGTCTTCATTAAATATTTTTGAAATGGCAAAAGCAAGCATTTGAGAAGCGCGTAATGGCATAGGATCTGCTTCTAAAAGACAAGCAAATAAAGGGCTTACCCATTTTTCAAAAGGCATTTCTTTTATATGGCTAGGCAGGCTTTCAAAGTTGAATTCTTGTATGGAGAGATAGGCTCTAATATCTTGTTTTAATTGTCTAAAATGTGGCATAAATCACCTTTATATTTTAGCAGTATTAAAGAGGTATATAAATATATTTTAGAATAAATATGAGAACTTATCAAGCTTATTTGAGAATAGATTTAATATAATGAATATGTATTTTTAGAAAATTATTTTTTAATCAAAAATAAGACTTGACATTTTATCAGAAAAGAGTAAAAAAGTCGTTCTAACATGAAAAATTTCCAACTCTGGAATGGAGGAAAATATGTCTAAAGCTCTTGAAAATGCAGTAAAAACTGATGCTGGCGTTACTCTTAATGGGATTGCATTAAAACCAATTATCGAAAAATGCGAAGGTTGCGAACGTGTTCGCTTTTTTGAAGAAGAAAAATTTTGCCAAGCATATCCTAACCCAGAACGTAAATGGGTAGGCGATCGTTGTAACTTTGCTACTCACGTAAAAGTAACAGCTAAAGCTGCTGCTAAAGTTAACCCACTTAAAGCTTCTAAGCGTGCTGCTAAAGGTAAATAGTTTTTTACCTCTCTGTCTTTTTTCAAAAGACTGCACACATTATATATACGATTTTTTAAAAAATAAAAGAATAGCTATTTTATAATGTAAGATTTTTTCTCCTAACTTGTTGATTTTGTTGATAAAAAAATAATTGGAAAAAAAATTAAAAAAAGTAAAAAAAAAGCTTTACAAACGAAAAAGTTTGTTGTAGTTTCTTTTTCACACGAAATGTGTATTTACGGAGTGTGGCGCAGCTTGGTAGCGCATCTGGTTTGGGACCAGAGGGTCGCATGTTCGAATCATGTCGCTCCGACCATCAAAAATTATGCCCACCATTCAAATGGTGGGCTTTTTTGTTTTTTAAATTCATACTTTTGCGTTTTTTCTGCCAAAATCTAAATTTTTCCCTTCGGTCGTGTATGTTTTGATACACTCCACTCAGTGAAAAATTTATTTTTGTTGAAAATTCCACAAAATCTCTGAATTTAAAATTTATTGTTTGATATTTTCTAAATGAAAGAATTTTCTTTATGTTATAAAAATATGGGCTTTTAGCACGCATATAGTTTATGCGAATCTGAAATTCCGCCAAACACTTGCAATATAGCGAGGTTTTGTGCACAGCGTGCCAAAACAAATAGTTTTAACGTCAGGCTTTTTTGTATTTTAAATTCATACTTTTGCGTTTTTTCTGCCAAAATCTAAATTTTCCCCTTCGGTCGTGTATGTTTTGATACACTCCACTCAGTGAAAAATTTATTTTTGTTGAAAATTCCACAAAATCTCTGAATTTTAAATTTATTGTTTGATATTTTCTAAAGTAAACAATATTCTTTATATTTAACGTATATGAGTTCCAATCATGCATATAGTTTTATACGAACCTGAAATTCCACCAAACACTGGCAACATAGCAAGACTTTGTGCTGGCACAGGCATTGCTCTTCATCTTATTGAGCCTCTTTCATTTTCATTAGATGATAAATATATGAAAAGGGCAGGACTTGACTATTGGGAGCATGTTGAGCTAAAATTGTGGAAAAATTTAGACGCATATCTTGAAGCCTATCCAGAGCAAAGAATTGTGTGTACATCTGCAAGGCAGGGCATGCCCTTACAGCATTATACATTCACTGAAAACGATTCTTTACTCTTTGGCCCTGAGACAAGAGGTTTGCCTGCTGAAGTATTTGCAAGATTTTCTGAAAGATTACGTATACCTACAAAAAACTCTATACGTTCATTAAACCTTTCAAATTCGGCTGCAGTCATTGCTTTCTTTGCTCTTGCATCTACAAAAAAACTCGATAATTGGCTATAATTTAGTTTTTGCCTTTAAGCAAAGCAAATAAAAACTTTGCGAGCGATGTAAATAACCTTTTTCATTTGCGAGATTTTGTGTATAGCGTGCCAAAATAAATATGAAAGGAGTAGGGTATAATGGATATTTTCAATATTGATTTAGCAACTGTATATTCCTTCCTACTCACACTTATGCGTGCATCGCTTGTTGTTTTTATGATGCCTGTTTTTGGTGCCAACTCTTTGCCTACACAGTGGAAGGGATATTTTGGCATTATCTTTACTTTTGCTATTTGGCCGCATATTTCTCTTGCAGGCGATGGAATTCCAACACATCCTCTTTCTTTAATTCTTATATTAATAAGTGAGCTTATGCTTGGCTTTACGCTTGGCATGTGCGTACAATTCTTTTTTTCAGGCATACAAGCTGGTGGCGAGCTTATTGCCACTCAGATGGGTTTCACAATGATTACCCTTGCTGACCCAAATACAGGTGGGCAAACTTCTGTTATTGGGCACTTGTTAAATATGTCTGCTATATTGGTTTTTCTTGCTCTTGACGGGCATCTATACTTACTCAAAGCTTTTGTGACTACCTATAAATATATTCCAGCTGGCGGGCTTGTTATTTCAAGCGAGCTTGTGAAGCAAGTGCTTACGCTTTCGGCTACGATATTTGTTTTTGCGTTAAAAATTGTTGCACCTGTTGTTGCCGCTCTTTTCTTGATTGAAATATCTCTTGCCCTTATGAGTAAGGCTGCACCGCAAATGAATATCATGGAAATTTCTTTTATTGTAAAAATTGCTGTTGGCTTTTTCTTTATTGAAATGCTATTCTCTATATTAAATATTGAATTACGCAATTATGTGACTGGCCTTGACGATATGTTTCTAAATCTCATTCGAAGTATGTCGCCCATGTATTAAGTAAATTAATCCCTTTTTCAAATTTTAAAGCGAATTAGGCACATCTATGGCAGATCCAAGTAAAACCGAGAAAGCCACCCCCAAGAGGCGGCAAAAGCAAAGAGCAGAGGGTAACGTTCCTAAATCTCAGGAATTGCCTAAAGCTATGTCTATTTGTGCAGGTATGCTTGCACTCTTTGTTTATTCTGGTGTAATGATTGACAGAATAAAGATTATCTTTGCTTATTTTCTGCAAAATATGGTGAATATAGAACTAACAGAAAATGAAGTAAATCGCATCATCTTTATGTTTGTGACAGAGCTTGGAATCATTGTTTTACCTATCTTGATATTTCTTGCCTTTGTTATGTTTATGACTTTACGCTTACAAGTTGGTTCACTTTGGACGACTAAGGTTTTTAAAATAAAGTGGCAAAATTTTAATCTTATTAAGGGTTTGCAAAGGCTTATGCTTTCGCCAGAAACCTTTGTAAGGTTGATCCGAAGTATCTTTCTTATTGCTATTATAGGCATTGTTCCATACTATGTTTTAAGTTCGGAATATCCTAAATTTATTGATTTATACCATACAAATGCCGAAGGTTTAGGGGCATATATGGCTACAACAGCCTTTAAACTTGTGCTCTATACTTTAGGCCCTATGTTTGTAGTTGGACTTGTAGACTTATGGCATACAAGATATAAATACGAAGAAAATATGAAGATGACTAAGCAGGAAGTAAAGGACGAGCAAAAGCAAGCCGAACTTGATCCAGCTATCAAGCAAAAACAAAAGCAATTTATGATGAAATTGCTACTTAATAATATGTTTAAAAATGTGCCTAGAGCAGATGTTGTTATTACAAACCCAACTCACTTTGCTGTTGCACTTATGTATGATCCAACTGTGTCGCCAGCACCTATTGTTGTTGCAAAAGGCGTTGATAACACAGCTTTAAAAATTAGAGAAATAGCAACAGAACACAAAGTGCCTATACGCGAAAATAAGCCACTTGCACAGGCTTTATACAAACAAGTAGAAATTGGCGACGTGATACCTGAAGATCTTTTTAAAGCTGTTGCAGCAATACTTGCACAAATTTGGAAAATGAAAGGCAAGACAATGTAGTTTACTGAAATTTTCTTATATGGGGCAAAATTCATTGCCTTATTTTTATTAAAAAATTTAAAAAAAGTCTAGAAAATCCTTGAATTGAAATTGAAAGTGGTATAGGCTTTTTTCATCGAATAAAATTTGTGAGGGAAATATGAAAAAAATCGCACTATTGTCTTTACTATTGCTTTTATTGGCTAATATTACTGGTTGTGCCACAATGAAAAAAATGATGTGGTGGGAATCAGAAGAAGATCAAGTTGAAGCACAAACAGAAGTAGTTGAAGAAGAAGCAGCCGAAGCAGCTGAAGCTGACGAAGTTGTAGTTGTAGCCCCTTCTCATCACCCACGTCACAAAGTTGTGATGGTTGATGGTGAACATAAACCTCTTCCTTCTCAGCCTAGCAATGTAAAAGCAGCTAAGAAAACAATTCAAGACCGTTATGTTTCAATGACAGGTTCAGTGTATTATGATGGATTTGCAAAAAGCTATGTTATTTTAGACAATACTGGTGTAATGCCTATTGACTTAACAGACGAAGATTTTGCAGGCCTTACTTTTGACAAAAACGATGTTGTAAGAGCAACAGGCACTATTGAACCAGCATACACAGCTTACTATCCAACATTTACAGTAGATTATATCGAAGTTTTAGAAGTAAGATAGTTTACATCTAAAAAGTGAGCCTAGCGAACAAAGACTTTAGCTCGCGAAACAAGAGCCACGCCTCTTGTAAGGGATTATCCCTACGCGAGGTTT
>CAYJHN010000062.1:0-8288 GCA_964369985.1 uncultured Desulfovibrionaceae bacterium
AACCTTTTACTGCTGAAACTCTTAAGCAAAAAATTGATAAGATTTTCCCATAAAAAGGTTATATAACCATTTTGAAAAAAGGATATGCAAAATAAGTCTTATTTTGAAAAATTTTAAAACATTTTTACAAAAAAAGACAAAGCATATCTAATACGGGGTCTATCTTGACACAGGCACAGGTACAAGATCAAATAACTTCAGATAAAGAGATTATTGATAATTCTGCAACAGAAGCTAATCTTGCTACAACTGAAGATTATAGCGAAAAAGCTAAAGAAAAGGTGCAACTTGACATCGAAGACGCGCCTTTTCTCGAAGAGCCTGAAGAAGAAAAACCTGCTGAAGAAGAAGAAAACACAGAAGCAAGCGAAGAACAAGCAGAGGAAAAACCTAAAAAAAGCAAGAAAAAACTTATTTTCTTAGCTGGTGGAGCCACTGCTGTTATCTCTGCTCTTGTGGTAGTTGCCTATTTTCTTTTTTCGCCAAATCCTGAAGAAGCTTTACCTACACCAGAAGAATTAGAAGCACAAGCTATTTTGGATAATACCTATGTGGTTATTTTAGGAGGCGATTCACCACCACCTCCACCTACTCCACCTGTTTTTAATGAAACATTAGAACCTTTTTGGGTAAAGCTTACAACGCCTAAGGGTGGCACAATTTTCTTGGTTTCAACTTTCACCCTTATGACAGAAATTGAATCCCTTGCCAGAGAATTGAAATCTATCTTGCCAAAAGTGCGTGATTCTATTTACTATTATCTAAGAACAAAGGATTATAACTTCCTTACTGATTTTAAAAACTTTCCGCTAATCAAAAAAGAAATGCTCGAACTTGTAAACAGAGAACTGAGTGCCGGTGAATACACTGAAGTTTTATACGATAACTATGTAACAAAATAAGGAGTTATCTATGGCTCCACCTATTCAAACTATACCAACTCTTAATCAAACAGGTATGAATATTGCTGTTTCTTCCTTTGTGCAGGCAACAAATACACAAAAAACTGCACAAAGCATGAGCACGGCTAAAGAAATAGAACACAAAAGTTTGCAAGATGTTGCAGATATTCAAGTGCTCAAAGAAGCTGGACAAGTAGGTACACTTACAGCTTCGGCTATTGTAAATCCATATAACGACAAAGAAAAAGAAAAAGAAGAGCAAGAATTTTTCGCTGAACATGATGAAGACGAAGAAGAAAATAGTACTGAAGAAGATGAGAACAGTGAATTTACTGAACAAAGTGAAAATGAAATCATTGAATACAGCACGCAATCCTCTGATAACATTGATGATAATATGGAATACAATGAACAAGCACAACTTGAAGAAGAAGCTTCTAATGAGCCATTTTTAGGCCAAGTATTAAATATTAAGGTTTAATTTTTATGTCTTTATTTTTTATTGTACTTCTCACAACAGCAGAAATTGTACTTATTGTCTTGGTTTTTGTTTTCTTTTTACGTTTAAGAAAGTCAGAAGAAGTAGTACAAAAACTGCAAGAAAATCAAGATCTACTTTTAGAAAGAGTGTATAGAAATGCCGCACTTGAACAAGAACTTGTAGCAAGTTTTTCACAAAGGCAAGAGCAATTAGCAAGCCTTATTCCTAGAGTAGAAGAAAGAATAGTAACATTACAAAAACTTCTTTCACAAGCTGAAGGCATTACACGTTCACCGCAATTCTTGCGTGAAGTTATTGCAAATGCAAAGAAAAAAAATATGTCCTCACAGCAAATTGCTATAAAAACAGGTCTTTCAAAAGACGAAGTAGAACTTATTATAAAAAGCTTATAAAAAAGCAAATTTTGAATATAAATGCAATACAAGAAATTGCTTTTATTTAATAATCGCAAATATTAAAAGTTACTAAAAGTAAAATAAAGACAAAGTTTATAATAAAGTGTTAACCTATAAATTCACAAAAATGCAGAATATTTTTATGATTCTTGCCATTTTTCTATAATTTCTTCATTTTCTTTAATGAAATTATGTACAGATTGCGGCAAAAGCAGACGTGCGTCTTTTTTTGCTAAAAAAGCATTTCGTATCATTGTTGAAGAAATATCAAGCCTTGAACTTTCAATATAATTTATACTATTGCCTTGCACACTATAAGTGCTTTGGGCTGTTAAAACAGCATCTTGCCAATATTTTTTTACTGTATTGTGAAAATCTTCCACTTTATAGTGGGCTCTTTTTACCACAAGAAAGTTTGTCAAAGAAGGCAGTTTTTGCCAATTATGCCAAGTATTTAAGCGTATAAAATCTTCTAATCCAAGTATAAAATAAGGACTTATAGTATACTTTTCTCGCCATACTTCTAAGCTTTTATAAGTATAAGAGGCGCCTTCAATTTTTTCTTCATGTAGACTGTAAGAAAAAATATCTTTGAGATCAAATTCATTAAGAGAAAGCTCAAGCATTTTCACTCTTAAATCAAGTGAAAGTATACCCTTTGAAGATTTATGCGGCGGAATAGAAGCAGGCACAAATTGCACTTCATCGAGCTTACAAGCCTCATACACTTCTAAAGCCATGCGTAAGTGACCTATATGTATAGGATTAAAAGTTCCGCCAAAAAGTCCTATTTTTTTCATATATACCCTTTTATTTTAGTATACTTCTGCCATGTTTATTCTTGATTAAATCTTGTAAAATATCAAGTTTTTCTCTCTTACTTTCTTCCTTAATATCTGTATCAAAAACTTCATCTTTTTTTTGCATATTTGGCATCAAATCAAGCAATGAAGCTTGTTCAAGCTTAATTTTTGCTTCAAACTGTGAGGCTCCTAAGCCTACAAGTCTTACTTCCTTTATCAATTCTTCTCTTTCTAGCAAGTAAAGCCCTGCTTCGTATATACTTTTATCTGCACATGTAGGCACAGAAAGCGAAAGTTGTCTTGTTATTTGTGTGAAATCTTTATATTTAATTTTTAAAGTGATAACTCCAGCCTTCTTATTTTTAGCCCTAAGCCCTGCACCTATTCTTTGTGCATGAATTTTGAGAAATTCTTTCAAAAGCTCTTTGTCTTTTGTGTCTTCTTCAAGAGTTATTTCAGCACTTTCTGATTTTGGCTCTCTGTAAGGAACTATTTCACCTTCTTCAATGCCATGCACCCTATCGTAAAGCATAGCACCTTGCTTGCCAAATTTTCTTTCAAAAAAGTCCTTACTATAAAATAAGGCATCATTGCCATTATATATTCCAAGTTCATGTAATGATTGTAAAAACTTCTTTCCAACTAAAGGTATTTTATACAAGTCTACTTTTTTCAAAAAGTCATGTACTTCTTCTTCTTTGATTTCGTATATGCCATGCGGTTTATTCAAATCTGAGGCGATTTTTGCCAAAAATTTCAAGGGAGCTATACCAATAGAGCAAGTAAGCCCATTTGTTTTTTCAAATATTTCAGCTTGTAATCTCTTTGCCATTTCATAAGGACTTGCGTACAAAAAATGCATACCCTTTGCATCTAAATAGGCTTCATCAATACCAACAACCTCAACTAAAGGTGAATATGATCGAATGCATTCCATCACAATTGCTGATAATTCTTCGTAATATTTTCTACCAGAATACACAAAGATAAGTTCAGGGCAAAGCTGTTTTGCCTTCACGCAAGACATTGCAGAAAAAACCCCATATTTCCTTGCCTCATAAGAAGCAGCAGAAACAACACCCCTTGCATGATCCTTTCCAACGACAACTGGTTTGCCACAAAGCTCAGGATTAATCAGCCTTTCAACACTCACATAGAAAGCATCCATGTCAATATGGAATATACACTTTTTATTTTGCCTCATAACTGAAGACATTGCCCCGCTAACCACCTAAAAACATAAGATAAAAAAAAATCTTTCTAACACTTTCTTTTTTAACATTTTTGTGCTAAATCTGCAACATAATTTACTTGCAGATAATTTTGAAGGAGAGAATACACATGGCAAAGAAAAATCCTTTACAACCTTGGAGTGTTGCAGATTCTGCCGAACTCTACGGAATCCGAAACTGGGGTGCTGGCTATTTTGATATTTCACAAGCTGGTGAAGTTACAATTAGTCCTTTTGGTGACTCAAGCAACAATACCCATGTTAGTGTTTATGAATTAATTCAAGGCATTAAAGAACGTGGATATGATATGCCAGTTTTATTAAGGGTTGAAAATATTCTTGATTCTCAAATCACTCTTCTTCACAAAACCTTTCGTGCCGCTATTGAAAAATTAGGTTACAAAGGTCAATATCGTGGTGTTTTTCCTATCAAAGTAAACCAACAACAGCAAGTTGTTGAAAAAATTACACAATATGGCGCTTCTTACCACCATGGGCTTGAAGTTGGCTCAAAAGCTGAACTTATTGCAGCTGTTGCACAGTTAAGAAGCCGTGAAGCTTGTCTTATTTGTAATGGCTACAAGGACGAAGAATTTATTGATTTAGGTCTTTATGCTAAGCGTATGGGTTTGAAATGTTTCTTTGTTTTAGAAATGCCAAGCGAATTAAATATTGTTATCGAAAGATTCAAGAAATTAAATATACGTCCTTTACTTGGTGTGCGTGTAAAGCTTAGCACTAAAGCTAGTGGTCATTGGTCTGAATCAGGTGGTGAGCGTTCGTCTTTTGGTCTTACTTCTGCTCAAATCATTGATGTTATTGACACATTAAAAGAACATGACATGCTTGATTGTCTACAGCTTATGCATTACCACCTTGGTTCACAAGTGCCTAATATTCGTGACATTCGTGCCGCAGTAACCGAGGCTACTCGTGTATATGCTGGCCTTGTGCACGAGGGTGCAAATATGTGCTATCTTGATCTTGGTGGCGGTTTGGCTGTTGATTATGATGGTTCGCATACAAACTATGTTTGTTCACGCAACTATTCTCTTGATGAATATTGCACTGACGTTTTAGAATCTGTGATGACAATTTTAGACGAGCTTAGTATCGAACATCCACATATTGTTACAGAATCTGGCAGAGCTACAGTTGCGTATTATTCCATGCTTTTATTCAATATTCTTGATGTAAACTATATTGAAGTTGGCACACTGCCTGATGAATTACCTGAAAACACACCAGAACCTGTTGTAAACCTCAGAGAAGCTTACCAAAATCTTACCTTACGCAATCTTCAAGAGTCCTATAACGATGCTCTTTATTATTACGATGCAATGCAACAGCTTTTCAATGCTGGACGTGCAAACTTGCGTGACAGAACGCTAGCAGAAAAATATTTTTGGGCTATCATGAAAAGAGTGGCTGCTGACAAAGGCAAGCTTAAGCATACACCAAAGGAAATGGATAATATAGACAATACAATAGCTGATATATACTATTGTAATTTCTCTGTTTTCCAATCGCTTCCTGATTCATGGGCTATTGACCAGCTCTTCCCTATCATGCCTATACACAGATTAAATGAATACCCTAGCCAAAAAGGTATTTTATCTGATTTAACCTGCGATTCAGACGGTAGAATCAACCATTTTATTGATCCGCAAGGTTTCAAATCTACTATAGAATTACACAAACTTCTGCCTGATGATGAGTATTATCTTGGTGTTTTCTTAGTGGGTGCGTATCAAGAAACTTTAGGCGACTTACATAACCTTCTTGGTGACACGCATGTTGTTTCTGTGCGTATACACGAAGATGGCTCTTATGAATTTGTGCGTGAAATTAAAGGTGATACTGTTGAAGATATCTTGGCTTATGTTGAATATGAACCACGCAGAATTGTTGAAGATATACGCATGATGGCTGAAAAGGCTGTGCGTGAAAAAATAATGAGTGCAAAAGAAAGATACGAACTTATGCGTGCTTATGAAGAGGGTGTACGCGGGTATACCTATTTCGAAAAGTAGAATTCGCTTTTATTTTGCTAATAGCTTCGTCGCTAAGATTTTTTTTGCTCGGTCATGTAGGTATATCTACACTCCACTCGCAAAAAAAATCTTGCTTCTTGCTCTTATTCAAAATAAAAACCAATTCTTTAAACTGACGCTTCACCGCGAATTTGATATAATGTGAGCTTGCGAACAAAGTCTTTGGGGATTATCCCCACGCGAGCGAAACAATTTTTGCGTAAATTGTGAGCGAGGATTTTGTGCACAGTGTGCCAAAATCTTTCTCATAATGTAGTGTCGCTAAGATTTTTTTTGCTCTTATTCAAAATAAAAACCAATTCTTTAAACTAACGCTTCACCGCGAATTTGATATGCTAAAATTTTAAACAAAAAAGTTTAAACCCCTTCAATAAAAGCTTATATTATTGATACTTTTAAAGGCATGGATTCTCACGTCCTCCTTACAGTCGTCCTCAGAATGACTCTCGCAGTAAACCTAACTCTCAATAATAACACAGAATTAAATGTCCACCATGGGTCACTCTGAGGAGGGCAAAGCCCGACGTGAGAGTCCATGCCTTTTTTTATTCCTTTCATCGAGATTTAGAATCAATTTCATACCTTTACACTTCATACCCGAGTTCATTAATATTTTCAAAGGGCATTGTGATTTTTTAGCGAAGCTAATAAAAATCATAATACAGCGAAAAAAATTTTGCTAGCCACATAAAGTTTAACAAAGAACAAGATGCAAAATTTTTGTGTGTCTATGAAATATTGTGCTAAAATAAGGAATTTGCTTTAGAGGGAGATGAATTGCAAAAAATACGCGAATGGAGTGTACTTAAGTACATGACTGAGCGTATTTTTTGTAAGCATTTTCATATGAAGTGAATAACTGTTTTAGTGGTAAATATTTCATAAACAAATACATACACAGAACAAGCAAAGCTAGTTCAAAGTATGAAAACTAAAATAAAACTTAAACAAATACTCATACAAACACCAAAACAATAACTACTTGTATTTGTTATAAATTAACATTAAACACCTACTATCACTAAAAAGAATTACTACTAATAAAATCCTTTGCTTTTTTAAAAATCTTTGCTATCCTAATTTCAGAAAAGGAAAACATCCCTTTTCCTATAATTTCTTAAGGAGTTTATCATGGTTAAAGTAAATTTTATTGCACCTGAGTTTAAATTGCCTTCTTTCCAGAACGGTGAATTTGGTGAAGTATCATTAGAATCTTTACGCGGCAAATGGGTATACCTTTGCTTCTACCCTGGCGATTTTACCTTTGTTTGAGCAACAGAAGTTGCTACAGTTGTAGCAAAACACGAAGAGTTTAAAGCTCTTGATGCTCATGTTCTCACAATTAGCCCGGACAGTATTTTTGTTCATAAAATGTGGGCAGACAAAGAAATTCTTGGATTATCTAAAAAACCTGCTATCCCATTTGCAATGCTTTCAGACACAAATGCTGAAGTAGCAAAATTATATGGCACTTACGATGAAGACGACAAACTCACTCTTCGTGGATCATTTATTATCGACCCAGACGGCATGATTCAAGCAGCTGAAGTTTTATCTGCTCCACTTGGCAGAAGCTATGATGAAATCTTACGCAGAATCAAAGCCCTTCAAGATATACGCCAAAGCAAAGGCACACAAGCTATGCCTTGCGACTGGAAACCAGGCGACAAAGCAATTGAACCAGGTATTGAATTAGTTGGTAAAATGGGCGACGCTTGGCAATTAATGGATTAATTCCAATTTATATAGCTTATATTTATAATAAAAGCCCTTACTTCATCACGAAGAAGGGCTTTTGTCGTTAAGTCATTTATATTATTCTAAATACCGAGATAGGCTTTTTTTACATTTTCATCAGAAAGCAATTTTTTTGCATCGTCTTGCATTACAATATGCCCATTTTCCATAACATAGCCATAATGTGCAATCTTTAACGCTTGGTTTGCATTTTGCTCTACTAAGAAAACAGTAGTGCCATTTTCGTTGATTTTTGTGATAATAGAGAAAATTTGTTGAATAATAATAGGAGCTAAACCTAATGAAGGCTCATCAAGCAAAAGAAGCTTTGGCCTTGCCATAATAGCACGCGAAATAGCAAGCATTTGCTGTTCACCGCCAGAAAGAGTTCCACCTTGTTGCCTTACTCTTTGCTCAAGAATTGGAAATAGGGTAAAGATATATTCCATATCTTTTTTTATTTCAGCCTTATCATTACGCAAAAAAGCACCTAATTCAAGATTTTCTAATACAGTGAGTTCAGGAAAAATCAATCTACCCTCTGGCACTTGGCAAAGACCAAGTGAAACAATAGTATTTGGTTTTTCTTTGTGTATTGGCTTACCTTGGTACAAAATTTCGCCAGATTTTGGCTTAATCGCACCAGAAATTGTCATCAAAGTTG
>CAYJHN010000062.1:8326-9650 GCA_964369985.1 uncultured Desulfovibrionaceae bacterium
CCTTCTGGAATGTGCAAAGAAACATCGTGCAAAGCATGAATATTACCGTAAAAAGTATTGATATTTTTTAATTCGAGCATATTTTTCTTATTCCTCGTTTTGCCTTATTCTGCTACTCTTCTTCACCTAAATAGGCTTTGATAACAGCTGGATTTGTTCTGATTTCTTCAGGTGTGCCTGTTGCAATCAAGGTGCCGTATTCCATAACATAAATTCTTTCTGACAAAGACATAACCATGCCCATATCATGCTCAATAAGCAAGATAGAAAGATTAAAAGAAGTACGAATTTTTAGAATAAGTTCTTTTAGTTCAATGGTTTCTTGCGGGTTCATGCCTGCTGCTGGCTCGTCAAGCAATAAAATAGAAGGCTTTGTTGCTAAAGCTCTTGCTATTTCAAGCTTTCTTTGATCACCATAAGGTAAATTTCTTGCTTCTTCTTGCCAAAGATGATGTAAATTCAACTCTTTCAAGAGTAAATAAGCTTTATCTATGCTTTCTTGCTCTTCTTTATTATTGAAAGGAGTGCGAAGCAAAGCCCCTAATATGCCAGATTTTGTTCTGCAGTGCATGCCAATCATCACGTTTTCAAGCACTGTCATAGTTGGAAAAAGTCTGATATTTTGGAAAGTTCTTGCCATACCTTGTGCTGTAACTTCAAAAGGTTTCTTACCAACTAAGGAAAGCGGCTTTCCCTCTTTATAAATTGTAACACTGCCCTCTGTTGGCACATAAATACCTGTTACGCAGTTAAAAAATGTGGTTTTACCCGCACCGTTTGGGCCGATTAATGCCACAATTTCATTTTGATATATATCCATCTGCATTTCATTAACAGCACGCAGACCGCCAAAATTCTTTGAAAGGGAATCTACTGAAAGTACTGGATTATTCATATATATTCCTTATTTATTCGTCGTCTTATCTTCAAGCGAAGGTGAAAGAGTGTATTTACGTTTTTTACTTGGAATCATGCCTTGTGGTCTAAAGAGCATCATAAGCACCATCATCACACCAAAGATAAGCATACGGTATTCTGAAAAAGCACGAAGATATTCTGGTAAGAGTGAAAGGAGTAATGCAGCAAGCACAACACCCCAAATTGATCCCATACCGCCAAGCACTACCATTGCTAATATCATGGCAGAATCCATAAATGTGAAAGAAGCTGGATTTATATAAGTATTACGGGCAGCAAGAATAACTCCAGCAAAACCAGCCCAACAAGAGCCTAGTGCAAATGCCATAAGCTTTGTTTTTCTAAGGTTGATGCCCATAGCTTCACAAGCAATTTCGTCTTCTTTCATTGCTTGTAATGCAAGACC
>CAYJHN010000063.1:0-2510 GCA_964369985.1 uncultured Desulfovibrionaceae bacterium
CAAAGCTTGCTCGTAAAATGGTTTGTGAATGGGGTATGTCAGATGTTATTGGGCCACAAGCTATTGGCGAACAAAGCAATGAGCCATTTCTTGGCAGAGAGCTTACTTCAAATCGTTCTGTGAGTGAAGAAACAGCACGTATAGTTGATGGTGAAGTGAAAAGAGTTATTGCTGATGCCCATGCTCTATGTCATAAGCTTCTTTCAGAAAATCTTGACGATTTGCACGCAATTGCAAATGCCTTGCTTGAACGTGAAACCATTTCTGGTGAAGACATAGATATGCTTATGCGTGGCGAAGCCCTTGCTCCCTTTGTTATAAGTGAAGACAAGAAAAATTACGATAGCAAGCAAGAAAACAATGTAAATAGTCAAAATTCGCAAGACGAAGACGATTTTGTTTTTGAATCAGAAGACGATACAGATAATAAAAATAATGACAACAGAGATAATCAATAACAATCAACACAATGCCCCAAAATTTTGGGGCATTGTTAATATAACGCCAGATTCTTTTTCAGATGGCGGTCTTTTTTATTCTACAAAGAACGCATTTGAACAAATTCAAACATTAAAGGCAGATGGAGCACATTATATTGATATTGGTGCTGCATCATCAAGACCAAGTTCTGACTTTATTTCTGCAAATGAAGAATGGCAAAGGCTTGAACCTTTATTTAACGAAATAGAATTGCGTGATAAAGATATTTTTTCTTCTCTTTCAGTAGACACATGGCGGGCAGACATAGCACAAAAAGTGCTAGAAAAAAATATTTTTGCTATAAACGATATTTCTGCTTTTTCGTGGGACGAGGGGCTTTTAGATGTGCTTGTGCAGTATAAGCCTTATTATGTTCTTATGCATTGCCTAGGCACACCACAAAATATGCAAATAAATCCAAATTATACAAATGTAGTTGATGAAGTATTTGCCTTTTTTGAAAAAAAACTTGAAATTTTAGATAAAGCAAATTTTCCAAAAGATAAAATAATTCTTGATCCAGGCATTGGCTTTGGCAAAAATCTTGAACATAATTTAGCCTTAATGCGTGCAGGCAAAAAATTTGCTACATTAGGCTTGCCTCTTATGGCTGCTGTGTCGAGAAAATCGTGGTTAAGGCAAATTTTTAACATAGAAAAAGCTACTGCTAGTCAGGTAAAGGGGCAAAATAAGCTTTTAGACAGACTTACTTCTGTTGCCTCACTAATGCTTCAAGAAAATGGCTATGAACACCATAGAATACATAATGTTTCTATAACAAATCAAGCCTTTGTATTAAAGCAAAAATTAACTGCACTAGGCTAAACATATAAAATTTATAAGGAATAGATAAAGTGACTTCAGTACATTTTTCATGGCTAGACGCTATAGATATCTTTCTTGTAACTATTTTGATTTACAGCATAATTCAATATGTGCGTGGAACAAGAATGAGCACAGCCCTTGGTGGGCTTTTTGTGCTTTTGGTTGTATATGTTTTAGCACAAGTCATAGGCTTATATTCACTTGTTTGGATATTTGAAAATGTCTTTTCATCTATTTTCTTAGTTGTAGTTATTTTATTTAGCGATGATATACGTTCGGCTCTTGCAACTATTTCAATTCGATCTTTCTTTTCAAAAGAGACAGAATATAGCGAAGAATTTGTACAAATTTTATCTTCAGCTGTCTTTGAAATGTCTAGAAAAAATGTAGGTGCTTTGATAGTGCTTGAGCGTTCTGAAAGTTTAAATGAAATAAGCTCTAAGGGCATAATTATAGATGCAGCACTTAGTCAGGAATTGCTCACTACTATTTTTTCGCCTAAAACAGCCTTGCATGATGGTGCTGTAATTATTGATAGAAATGGCAAGGTGAAAGCAGCAGCCTGCATATTACCTTTAGCTGAAAGCGTTAAAAATAGCGAATTTGGCACAAGGCATAGAGCAGCTTTAGGCCTTTCTGAAGAGAGCGACGCGCTTATTATTGTTGTTTCAGAGGAAAGAGGGCAAGTGCGTTTGGTGCATCAGCCTCTCACAGCAAGTCCAATAAATGGAGCTATTTCAAAAGTTCTCAAGCAAGAAGAATTTGTTCAGGAGCTCAAACATGTACTCAAATAATTCAGAAAATAAAGTTGAAAATCAAAACGAAAACAAAGTAGAAGACAGCAAGGAACAAAAATGTATTTCTATAATAAATAGAGATGCAGATAAAGATATTTTAGAAATTACTTTGCCAAAAAAGAAATATTTGCCTAAAAGTGTACACATTGGTTATTTGTCACTTTCCTTTGCTGTTGCCTTCTTGCTTTGGTTTGCAGTGGCGGACAGAGCTGAAGTTGAATCTCAATATACTGTAAATTTAGAATACGCAAATCTCTCTGAAGATTTAGTTCTTGTTGAAGGTTTGACTGAAAATGTGCATGTAAGACTAAAAACAACGCAAAAAAATCATAATTCACTTGAAGACGAAAAACTTATTCACACTGTTGATTTATCAGAAATGGAAAAAGGGGCTAATGCTATTGATAT
>CAYJHN010000063.1:2520-9510 GCA_964369985.1 uncultured Desulfovibrionaceae bacterium
AATCTCTTTTCCCTAGCAGAAAATACGAAGTGATATCTGTTTCGCCAGCAAGGCTTGTCTTGGTAACAGAAAAGATTGCTGAAAAAGATGTAAAAATAGAAGCTTTTATTCCAAAAGATGTAAAAAATCAAAAGAGAATTGTAGGTAAACTTATTGTAGAGCCATCACAAGTAAGAATAAAAGGCCCTGAAAGTGAAATCAATAAAATCAATAAGATATCTCTTCCATTTACACCAGACACTGATATCGCAGCTGGTAAATATTCAGAAAGTGTTGCTGTTGTTTCACCAAAAAATGTTGAAACAAGCCCGCCTTTAGTAAAAGTCGATTACGAAATAAAAAGTGGTTTGGTTACAGTGAATTACATTGTGCCTGTAACTATTGAAAATAACGATAAAAATGCACAATATACAGTATCGCAAGAAAAAGTGACACTTAATGTACTTATGCCAGATCATCTCATAAGAAATGAAGAATTTATTAATGCCTTGAGTGCCTATGTTGTACCTACAGGTGCCTTAGAGGAAACAGTGATATTGCGATTTAAAGTTCCACCAGCAGCTAAACTAAGGTCAAGCAGTATTGATAGAGTAGAGATTAAAAAAGTTCAATAAAGCTCAATACAATTAAGTAAAGTTTAATAAGTGTAGCCTTTATTTAGGGGCAGTTCTATGTTTAAATATCGGTTTATCTTTGTTTTATTTTTTTCATTTTTTTCATTTTTTTCTGAAAGAGCTGAGGCTTTCTATACTCTTGAGCAAAAAAAAGAAAATGTGCTTGAACTTGAAGTGCAGATAAATACCTTATTAGAATCTCGATTTACAAGAACACTTATGCATTCTCTTATAAAAGAAGACGTGATAAATCATCTGCTTAAGCAAGAGGAAATAGTGCATTTCTTTTCGCCACGCTCTTTTTCTGCTGAAAAGCAAAGAGCCCTACTTTCTTTACTTTTAGAATTAAATTATTCCGATGTAGTAGTAAGCACTAAGGGCGGTAAGAAAAATGGTTATTTCTATACTTTGTCAGCTGAAATAAAAAATATAAAAGCATTAATAGAGCTTATGAGCGAAAAGCTTAATGATATTTATTTGCTTGTGCGTTTAGAAGAAGTTGAAAAAGACAGAATCTATAGCATTAGAGCTATTAAAAGTTTGCTTGAAGAATTAAATATATCACAAAAAACTGAATTTTCTGTTTTTGCCTTAGAAAATGAAATAAAAACTTTAGAAATATTAAACTTCTTGGATGGCTATTTACAAGAGCTTGTTTTTGATATGGATTTTTCAAAATCAAAGCAAAACGAACTCGAATACATGAAGAAATATGGCAAACACACTCTTTCCTTTTCAAATGCCTTGGCAGAATACTATTTATTCTTGGATAGGCCACAATCTGCACTAGACACTTTAAAAGAAATAGAAAGCATACAAAGCTATTTTTCTAAATATTTAATCATATTAACAGCTATGCGACGTGGTGAAATTAAACTTGCTGAACTTGATTTAGAAAAAATGCTAGAAGAAATAAATAAAGAAAATGATTTATACGCGTATTTTATTGTTCTCAAGGGAGCTTTAGCGCAAATGAAAGGCCTAAATGCACAAATGTGTCAAGCCTATAAATTGGCTTGTACACACGGCTTATGCGAAGCATACGACACAGTAAGCGAAGATTGCAGCTGGCTTGAAAATTAAACTTTTAATCTTAAGTTTTTATTTTTAACGTCGTTAATAAAAGGGAGAGTTAATTAAAATTGTTACTATGGGTTTGATTATGCGAGATAGAACAGTACATTTATTAAAAGCGGGCGATGAAAGCGTGTTTCCCCCTGTTGAGCAAGCCAAGAGTTCTGGCTTACTTGCAGTAGGTGGCGACTTGACGGCTGCTCGCCTTATTGAAGCATATACAAAGGGAATTTTTCCTTGGTATGGCGAAGATTGTCCTATTATGTGGTGGTCGCCTGATCCTAGATGTGTGCTTATTCCTAGTGAATTAAAAATTTCTCGCTCATTACAAAGAGCAATAAATAAAAGGCCTTACACAATTACACAAAATACTGATTTTTTACAAGTTATCAATTATTGTTCAAAGGTAGAAAGACCAGGGCAAGACGGCACATGGTTACAACCTGAAATGATTGAAGCCTATTATGAATTACATAAAATAGGTTATGCTCATTCAGTGGAAGCATGGCAAAATGATAGACTTGTAGGTGGTTTGTACGGTGTTGCACTTGGCGGTGCTTTTTTTGGAGAATCCATGTTCCATTTAGAGCCAAATGCGTCTAAAATTGCCTTTGTTTCATTAGCAAGACATCTATTAAATGAAGGCTTTACTATTATTGATTGCCAACAAACAACGTCCCATATGCTCTCAATGGGTGCAAAGGAAATTTCAAGAAAAGAATTTGTGAAACTTCTTGATGAAGCTCTTGAAAAATAGAATAATTTACTGAAATCAATAAATCTTTTGTTTTTGATTTATCTAATAAGAAAAATGAAATTTAAGGTCTTTACAAAAATAAAGGCCTTTTTCTTTGCTTTTTAACTGCTCTAGTTAATGCTTGACGAAAAAGAAATAGATGTTATATTAATCTATTAGGAATAGTAATAATTTAATGCTTTTTGAGCATTAGAATAGATTATATAGGTAATATATGACACTAGATATTTTAAAAGCAGAGTGGGCAGTACATCTTACAGAAGAGAAGATGTCAGAAGTATATGAGGTTGAAGAAAGATCAATCCAATATTATTTAGATCAAGCGGCAGAAAAATTTCCGCAAAGAAATGCAATTCTTTTTCAAAACTTGAAAATGAACTTCAAAACCCTACGCGAAAAAGCAGAAATAATGGCAGCAGGCCTTAAAAAACAAGGTTTGCAAAGAGGCGAAAAGGTTGCAGTAATGCTTCCAAATATTCCGCAAACTATTGTTACTGTTTGGGCTGTTTTAAAAGCTGGTGGCGTTTTGGTGATGACTAATCCTCTTTATATGGAAAAAGAGCTCACTCATCATTTTGCGGATTCTCAGGCAAAATATCTTATTACCCTTGATTTGTTTTGGGATAAGATATTGAAATTAAAAGATCAACTTACTGTTTCAAAATATTTTGTCACAAACATTGCTGATGGTTTGGCTTTTCCTCTTAATTGGCTTTATCCACTAAAAGCAAGAAAAGCTGGACAATACAAGAAAATAAAATTCGGCGATAATGTATATCCTTATAAAAGCTTATTTAATTCTTCTGAAAAATATAGCGAAGAACCATCTGATCCAAAAAACACACTTGCTCTTTTGCAATACACAGGCGGAACAACTGGTGTTTCAAAAGCTGCAATGCTTACACATGCTAATATTTCAGCTCATCTACAGCAATTATGTGATCTAACCAAGGAAGACGGCAAAGAAGAAGTGCTTTCTATTGCTGTTATGCCATTTTTCCATATATTCGGCCTTACAGGCACAGTCTTCTTTCCTGCAGCTCTCTGTAGTCCAACTATTCCAGTTGCAAGATATAGTCCCTACGATATTTTAGAATTAATAAAGAAACATAAACCAAGTCTTTTTCTTGGTGCTCCTTCTGTATATATGAGTCTTATGCAACAAAAAGACATTGCAAATTATGATCTTACCTGCATTAAACTATGTATTGTAGGTGCTGCACCTTTCCCTATTGATGCATTAAAAAGATTTAAAGACATCACAAAAGCTTCTATTGTTGAAGGTTTAGGCTTGACTGAATGCTCGCCTTGTATCACTGCAAACCCTATTGTAGGCAAGCAAAAAGACGGTTCAGTGGGACTTCCATTCCCTGGCACTTATATTAAAATTGTGGACTTAGAAGAAGGCACAAAAGAATTAGGAGTTTGGGAAAGAGGCGAAATTATAGTTAAAGGCCCGCAAGTAATGGCTGGTTACTGGAATAAAGACGAAGAAACTGCCCTTGTTATGCGTGATGGTTGGTTTTATACAGGCGATATTGCGTATAAGGACGAAGAAGGCTATGTTTTTGTAGTTGATAGAAAAAAAGAAATGGCTATTATTGGTGGTTATAATGTGTATCCTCGTGAAATTGATGAGGTTTTACACGAACACCCAAAAGTACTTGACGCTGTTTCGCTCTTTGTTAGTGATAAAACACGCGGTGAAAAAATTAAGGCATATATTGTAACAAAACCAGGTGAAACTGTTTCAATTCCAGAACTTGTTGCTTTTTGTAAAGAAAAGCTAGCAAACTATAAAGTGCCAAAAGTTTTTGAATTCCGAGACGAATTACCAAAATCTTTAGTAGGCAAAGTTTTACGCCGTGTTCTCAAGGAAGAAGAAGAAGCAAAAATGAAGATGTAGAACTTTTTGTAGAAAGTTCGCTCAATAAACTATCATCTTAGTTTAACACGCTCTTTATTAAGAGAGCTTTAAAATTTTAAATAAAAAAGCAGCAAAATTTAATAAAATTTGCTGCTTTTAATTTTTTAATTTACTATTTCAATATATTCTGGAAGTGGAAGATTTAATTCGTCCTTGATGGCTGCTTCTTGGCTTAATCTTAATCTTTTCACTTCTTCTTGAAGTTTAGGATTGTCTTTGAGTAGGCCTTCAAGTGCTTCCATTGTATTGTCTGTTGTACGTAAAATTCTTAATGCTGTTTCGTTTTCTTCGTTTGGACTATAGTTTTGCCCGTAACTACTATTGTTATCCAAATTAGTTAAGGTATTTAATGGGCCTTCGTCCATATTAGGTGCAGTAGTAGTTGTAGTTTGTGTTGTGTTAGAATTTGTATGTAATGTTGTTGGCCCAGTAATTTTCTGATTTTGTGTCGTTGGATTACTTGTTGTTATTTCAAGGGTTTGCATGCCATTAGCTTTTTGGCTTGCTGTTGTTTCTTTAGTTGTTGCTGTACTTGCTGTTGACTTTTTCTTAGCTTTACTCGCTATTCTTGGTCTTTGAACAACTTTTTTCTTTTGTGGACTAAAAGCTGAAGAATAAGCAGGGTCTAAAGGTAGGCTTGAAGTTATAGTGCCATTATATGGTCTTCTTTGTGCGTGTCTTTGCCAAACATGCTCAACTTGATCAAAATCAATAGGCAAGCTTTTGTCAATACGCACAGGTTTTTGGGCTTTATTTGCCATTTCATATTCGGCTATCATTTGCTCATCTTGATACTTTTTTAAAGCATCATTGTTGTATTCGCTTTGTGCCAGAGCAATATTAAAGCCAAATGGCAAAAGAGCACACAAAGTGAGTATAGATATCTTTGCTTTCATAAAAATGTCCCGTTAATGATTCGCTTTGGTGTTTTATGCACGAAAATCGCTTGTAATTTACGTTGAAATTATTGCTCGCATGGGATAATTATCAAAGCTCTTGTCTGTCTAAGTAGTTGTTTATTTAAGGACAATTATACTAGTAGCTTAGGCTTTGATGATTAAATTTCGTAATCGCCGCGATTCATTTTAATTTGTTCGGTAGTAGCGAGCATATCTATCTCATCGACAATTTCACTTAATTCTTTAGGAAGATTGCCTTGCTTTAAAGAGCTTACTTGGCTTGAAATGGCAGTTAATTCTTGCCATGCAGATTTATCTGATTGAGATTGTGCTATCTTTGTTGCGTATGAATCAAGTCCGTCAAGCATAGAAGCAATTGTGTTAATTTCGTTTTCAAACTCATTTAACCCTTCAACTCCTTTGTTTGAGTCGAGTTGACCAGTAAGCATAGCATTTATAGTTGCTAGATTTGTTACTGAAATGTCTTTATAGTTAGCTTCATTTGCTTCTAATGCTGAGGCAGATAGTGAATTAGAATCGTCTGTCGAACCAGCTTTTGCAAACATTTCAGCAAATTCTGCATGCCCCTTAGGAAGCTTAGTAGACTTTTGTTGCTTTTGTAATTGCTCATTTTGGAGTAGGATTTGTTGTAAATCATTATTAATATTCATAAAAACCTCGCATGAAAGAAGTGGTAATATTTTCCTAGAATAGTTCTTTTTAGGAAAAATGCAATTTTCATGCCTAAAAATAAGTAGTAAGAATTTGAATCTTTATATTGTTTTATTTTTAACAAAATTATGAAGACTTGTCGACTGAAAAAAAATAGTGTATGATTAGAAAAAATTACATTGAAATAGTTTAAGTAATTATACGTCATTGGAGGTTTTATATGGTTGAGATTAAAAAAATAGTATGTGCACTTGACTTATCGGACCACAGCAAGCTTGTTGCAGATTATGCAAAAAGCTATGCAAAAATGAGCAATGCAAGTATTGTTGCGGTATATGCAGCCCCAACGCTTACTCAGTATTCTGGTTTTCACGTGCCACCTAATACAATCGACTCTTTTGTGGGCGAAATTGTTTCAGGTGCCGAAACAGCAATGGCTGAATTTATAGCAGAACATTTTGCAGGCGTTGAAGTGCGTGCAGAAATCGTTGTTGGCTATGCTGCTGAAGAAATCCTTGATTTAGTAGAAAAAGAAAATGCTGATCTTGTTGTAATGGGAACACATGGCAGAACTGGTATTGACAGAATCTTATTTGGCTCAGTTGCTGAAAGAGTAGTAAAGTCTTCACCTGTGCCTGTTTTGACTATTAGACCAAAAGAAACAGCAGAATAAACAATTAAATAAATATCTTAGATAGGCGAGTTTTTGTGCTCATAAGAGAAAAGATGAGTAATGTACAAAACTCGCTTATCTTTATTAATTATTTATATTAACAAAACAATAAAATATAGAATTTAAAGAGTTGGGTATGAGTTTTTTTATCAGAGAAGAAGTGCAAGGTTTTTCACCTTATGAAGCTGGGCTATCAATAGATGAAATCAAGCAAAAATACGGGCTTGAAAAAGTAATCAAACTTGCAAGTAACGAAAATCCTCTTGGCGTGTCACCTAAGGCATTAGCCATTTTGGAAGAAAAAGCACATCTTGCTTTCAGATACCCGCAAGCAGGCTCACCAAGATTAATTGAAGCAATAGCTAAGCATGTTT
>CAYJHN010000064.1:0-9375 GCA_964369985.1 uncultured Desulfovibrionaceae bacterium
GCGGTTAAACAATATGCTCAGACTAAGTAATTTTTATTTTTTTATTTGCGAAAAAGTTTTAAGCTACGCTTAAATACTGTTTCGCTTTAAAAATAGAGAACTTGGATTTGAGTTAATTAGCTCTATTAGCGAAATGCAAAAAACATCTTCACTTCGTTCAGATAATGTATTAATGAGTAAGTTCTAAAATGTTATCTAAAAATATATTATACTTCGCTTGAATATAACATATTTATATTAACATTTCCAAAGCAAAGCTTGGGAATGTTTTTCTTTATAGAAAAGAATACATAATGAGAGTTGAATGAGTGAGGTGCTACTATGAATATACTCATTCCTTAGCCACCATAAAAAAGGCACTTTTTTATGGTTTTTAAAGCGAAACAGTATTTGCCAAAGGCAAAACTTTTTCGCAAACAAAAAAATTAAAATAAAATATAAAGAAAAAAAGAATTTTTACTACCTTTTTGCTTAACCGCTCACTACTCGGGTTTCCAAAGGGGCTGAGCTCCTTTGGCCGTCGGAGACACAAAAAAAAACCACAAATTCCCCTAAAACTTGACATAAAAAGCTAAAAGGCATAAAAAACACTTTGGAAAGGAATTTGGAATTGAAGATAAAACTTATTGTCTCATACATAGGCACACACTATAATGGCTGGCAAATTCAAGAAAAAACGAACTTACCCACCATTCAAGGCGAAATAGAAAAAGCCCTTTTTGCTCTTTTTAATAAAGAAATCCGAGTTGTGGGTGCAAGCAGAACGGACAGCGGAGTGCATGCCGATGGGCAAGTAGCTCACTTTACTCTTGATTTTGAGCCAAAAAACATGCATTGGCAAAGAGCTTTGAATACAAAACTTCCCTTTGATATTCGTATAAAAGACGTGTGTATTGTTGATGATAACTTTCACGCACAAAGAGCTTCAAATGGAAAACTCTATTCTTATTCACTTTGGCATGATTTAAATTATGTACCACCAAGACTACATCCATACACTTGGGCTTGCGGAAAACTTGACTTTGAAAAAATTATGACTGCCATCCCCTTTTTAATTGGCAGACATGACTTTGCCTCCTTCCAAAACATAGGTACCGAACTCCACCACACAGTACGCACTTTAAATAGTATTCACGTAGAAAAGATTTCAGAAAATGAAAGCCATTTCATATTTAATGGCAATGGCTTTTTAAAACAAATGATAAGAAATATTATGGGCTTGCTTGTAGATATTGGAAAAAACAATATTGAAGTACATCAAGTACAGTCAATTTTAGAAGCAAAAAGAAGACAAAGCAATATACTCACAGCTCCAGCTTGCGGGCTCACTTTAACAAAGGTTCTTTATGAAGAAATATAATATATTACACATTGTTAACATCCGTTTTTTCAACGCTACTGCTTGGTATGCAATGAATTTATGCCGTATTTTAAATACAATGGGACATAATTCAAAATGCCTTGTCTTAGCAAATACGGAAGCACACGAACAAGCAATAAAGATGAATATTCCGCATATAGCAATGCCATACGATCAGAAAAAGATCACAAAACTACCGAAAATCTATTCATATTTGAAAAATTTGCTCAAAGAAGAAAATCCAGATATCGTTAACTGCCATAGAGGCGAACTTTATCCTTTTTTCGTTGCTTTAAAAAAGAAGAGTAATTATAAGCTCATACGCACTCGTGGCGATCAAAGGCCAGCAAAAAACAATTTTATTAACAGGTTCTTATATTCTGATTATACAGATTCAATTATTACAACAAATTCTGTTTCAGCAAGACAACTTATGCATGGATTAAACGTACCTGAACATAAGATTCACACTATTCTTGGTGGTGTTGACACAGATAAATTTTATCCAAAACCTGAAACATACCAGAAAACAAGAGAAAAATTTGGCTATACTAAAAACGATCATGTTATAGGACTTCTTGGCAGAATTGATCCTGTTAAAGGCATGAAAGAAAGTATTATGGCATTAGCAAAAGTGGCTTCACAAGCCCCTAAGCTTAAACTTTGTATTATTGGCTTTGACACTATTGGCACTACTGAAGAATTGCTCAGCCTTGCAAAAGAATTACAAGTTGAGGATAGAGTGCAGGTAACTGGCAAGGTTGAAGAAATAAATCATGTACTCAACATGTGTGATGTGGCAATACTATCATCAATAGGCTCTGAAACTATTGCAAGAGCGGCTTTAGAATTTATGGCTTGCGACATTCCGCTTATTTCATCAAAAGTAGGTGTAATGCCTGACCTTTTAGACAAAGAAGCCCTTTTTGAAACAGCAGATATTGAAAGTATGGCAGAATTTTTATACAAAGCCTATCTCGCACTTGAAAATCACGCTTCATTAGAATTTTCGTGGTTACAAAAAATAAAAACAAAACAAAATTCACATCTCAAAGAATTGACTCTCAATGCCTTTGCAGAAAAATCTTTAAATGTTTATTTACCTTTATTAAAGTAAATAAAGTAGGAGTTTAACATGAACTGCACTTTTGCCAGCGATAATACTGCACCGGCTCATCCACTCATTTTACAATCACTTCTTGATGCAAATATTGGTTGTTGTAAACCCTATGGGGAAGACGAATATTCAGCTGAAGCGGTAAAATCTTTTAAAAAAGTTTTTGGCGAAAATATAGATGTGCACTTTGCTGTTAACGGCACGGGTGCAAATGTATTAGCATTACGCTCTATTTTACGCCCGTGGCATGGCGCTATCTGTGCGGATACAGCACATCTCAACACAGACGAAGTGGGTGCACCCGAAGCAAATATAGGTTCAAAGCTTTTACTCTACCCTGCTGTAAATGGCAAACTTACTCCAGAGGGAATCTTACATTATCTTCACGACTTAGAAGATGTACACCATTCAAAGCCTGCTCTTGTCTCTATCACGCAAACAACAGAACAAGGCACAGTGTATTCTGTTGAAGAAATTAAAGAAATCAGCTCACTAGCACATAAACACGGATTATTTGTACATATGGACGGAGCAAGAATTGCCAATGCGGTTGCTGCTTTAGATGTTGATATAAAGGAATTTACTCGCAATGCTGGCATTGATGTGCTTTCCTTTGGTGGCACTAAAAATGGTCTTATGATGGGTGAAGCTCTTGTCTATTTCAACACATCTCTTTCAAACGACTTTTTTAGAATTCGCAAGCAAAGCATGCAACATATCTCTAAAATGCGTTATATTGCAGCTCAATTTATTGCTTATTTCAAAAATAATCTCTGGATTGAAAATGCAAAACATGCAAATTCTATGGCTTTATATCTAGCACAAGAATTAGAAAAAGTGTCAAATATTTCCATTTCAAGAAAAACAGAAGCAAATGCTGTTTTCTCAATTATGCCGCCGGCACTTATAAGCAAGTTACAAGAAAGCTATTACTTTTATGAATTAAATCCACATATACATGAAACAAGGCTTATGTGTTCTTTTTCAACAACAAAGCAAGATATTGATACTTTTATTAAACTTGCTATTAGCTGTCAAAGCTAGGCTACAACAGCATTTTTTACCTTATATTGACTTTATCGAAATATTTGTTATTTATAGGGAAAATAGATTATTAAAGTTAAGGTATACCGTATGCAGGTTTATGGCATTATTCCCTCTCGTTACCAAAGCACACGATTAGAAGCAAAAGCTCTTGCTGATATAGCTGGAAAGCCAATGTTTTGGCATGTTTACACGCAAGCTTGCAAGGCAGATATTAAGCAAGTTTTTCTTGCTACTGATGACACACGCATTGAAAAAGCCGCTTTACAATACGATATACCAACAATTATGACAAGCAATACGCATAATTCAGGCACTGATCGTATTCACGAAGCAGCTACGATTATAGCAAAAAACAAAGACTTTTTTTTAGATGACCAAAGCGTTATCATTAATATACAGGGCGATGAACCTCTTTTAGAGCCTGAAATGCTTAACGAACTTATTACACCTTTTAAAGAAGATCCAAGTTTACAAGTGTGCACACTTGCGCACGAACTCTCCGTAAAAAATGATAAAGAACGCTTTTTATCGCCAAATACGGTGAAAATTGTACTTGATAAAAACCAAAACGCTCTCTACTTCTCACGCTCCCCTATTCCACATCTCAGAGACGAAAAACAAGAATATGACGCCAAATTTTACGCACATATTGGGCTTTACGCCTTTAGATATAGTGCATTGCAAACTTTTACAGCATTAGAAGAATCCTTTCTTGAGCAAACAGAAAAACTTGAACAATTAAGACTTTTAGAAAATGCAACGGCAATTCGCGTAGTCCTCACAAAACATTCATCGCAAGGTGTTGATACTATTGAAGACTTAGAAAAAGTGAGACAAATTTTTAGTGAAAGGGATTCTGTGTAGTTTTTACTTTCCCGGGGGTTTTAGGTTTTAGTATGTCAAAAGATTTAAATAAAATTAGAAAAGAAGTAGGCTTTATTAAATCGCATGTAAAACAAAACAAAATTTTACTTGCATTTAAAGCACTAAGAGACGCTTTAAACCTCCTTGCAAACGGCAATCTTACTCGTTCAGAAAGAGAAGAATTTGAAACACTTGTCGACAGTGGCACGCTCTATATTATCACAGATCAAGAGGTAAAAAGAGCTATAGGCATGGATATTAAATATGTTAAAGGCAAGGAAAAAGACTTATTATCCACACTTGATATCGTAATTGAAACCTATAAAGAATACCTTGATGCCAAAGCAGAAGAAGACATCAAGTTGCAAAAATTAAAGAAAGAAGAAGACAAGCATAAAGCTCTTTTTGAAAGCTTTGCAAAAGCAAAAAAACTCTATGAAAATGGAGCAGAAGAAGACAAAGAAGAAGCATACAAATTATTTGTAGCTTTAAATGAAAACAAAGACTTTCCAGCTACAAATTTTGCAGAAATTGCAATGCTTTACTTCAATGCTCAAGAATTTGAAAGAGCAGCTGAATTTTTTGCTTATGCTATAGATCGCGACTCTAGTGAGCTTGATTGGTATATTAAGGTTGGCATGTGTCTTCGTAAAACAAATAAATTTGATGAGGCTGAAAAATATTACTTTAAAGCAGGAAAAGCTGTTGGTAAGAGTGCAAATTTATTTTTCAATTTAGCAAGACTTTACTTTGATTGGAAAAAATGGGATAAAGCAATTCAAGTTGCCGAAGCCACTCTAAAACTTGATTCAAGTGTGGTTGAAGCACAAAAACTCATTGATTACATCAAAAAACAAGAAGCAAAGGGCACAGCATAAAATGCAAGAAAAAACAACCTCTCTTTCCTTTGATAATAGCAAATACGCCTCCGAACTTTTCGGTCCTCTAAACTCGCACCTCGACTTTATGTCTGATTTGACTGGCACAGCCATTTCCTCAAAAGGCAATGAACTCATTATCAAATCAAACGACAAAAATATCACAAAAAAAGACATCAATATTATTGCCCACGTTTTTACACAGTGTTACAGCCTTATCAAAGAAGGCGACACTCTTAGTCCGC
The DNA here is from genome assembly GCA_964369985.1 of uncultured Desulfovibrionaceae bacterium. GTDB lineage: Bacteria > Desulfobacterota > Desulfovibrionia > Desulfovibrionales > Desulfovibrionaceae > CAYJAZ01. The sequence goes on from CAYJHN010000064.1 coordinate 5,512, forward strand.
AATCTTTTGAACATGTCTATAATCTTTTAAAGCAAGAACCTGATCTTGATATAAAAAAACAATATCAGGACTATAGCCTTATTAAAACTCCTAAAAAAACCATAATCGCCCGAAATCAATCACAAAAAGAATATCTTGATTTAATGCAGAAAAAGGATATTGTGTTTGGCATAGGCCCAGCTGGAACAGGCAAAACCTATTTAGCTGTAGCAATGGCTCTACAAGCCCTTATCACTAAGAAGGTAAAGAAAATCATTCTTTCAAGACCAGCAGTTGAAGCTGGCGAAAAGCTTGGTTTCTTACCTGGTAATATGAATGAAAAGGTCGATCCTTATCTTCGTCCTTTATTTGACGCCCTTGATGAAATGCTTGGGCACAGCCAGTGCATTGCAAGGCAAGAAGCTGGAATGATTGAAATAGCTCCACTTGCTTTTATGCGTGGCAGAACATTAAGCGATGCTTTTCTTATTTTAGATGAAGCACAAAACACCACACCAGAACAAATGAAAATGTTCCTTACCCGTATGGGTTTTGGTTCAAAAATGGTCATCACAGGTGACATTACACAAATAGATCTACCGCCTACTTCTCTTTATTCGCAAAGCCAAGAAGGAAAGTACGCACCTAGAGTTATCCGCTCTGGCCTTGTTGAAAGTCTTAATATTTTACAAGACACTCAAGGCATTGGAATTTTCAACTTTAAAAATAATGATGTCGTAAGGCATCCTATGGTAAATAAAATCGTAAACGCTTATGATAAAAACAAAAACAAATAATTTTGGCGTTAGAAATGTATGGACTGTCATAAAGTCTACCTTTATGAGTCATTATGCAGGCTATGCAACATGGTCACTTTTTGTCGCTATTCTTACTCTTTCTGTATTGACTGGACTTGAAAATGTTTCAACTGGGCAAATCTTTATGGCTGGCGAAACAGCAACTGCTGACGTGCACGCTGTGCGCACGTTAAAAGTTGAAGATAGCTATGCAACACAGCTTCGTAGAAACCAAAATATGGAATTGCAGCCTCTTTTATTTGATATAGATAAAAAGGCTTTACGAACTTTTCGAGAAGATATTCTACATCTTCTTACCCTACTTTCAGCAAGTTCAAAAGACGATGAAAGCATAAAAAGACTACAAGCAAACTTCAATACAAAAACAAGCAAAGACTTTGACAAAAATTTCTTTGACTTACTTTCAAGCATAGAAGTACAAAATTACCTTACAAGACGCCTTCTTCCTTTTACAGAAAAATTACTTTTAAGAGGTATTTTCTCAAGCAGAGATCAAATAAATCCAGGCACTTCTACTATTTTAATTCGTGATCCAGAGCTTGGCAATGAATCCCTTCTTATTCCAAATAGAAATACACTTCCAGATTTAAACTCACTTTATTTAAGTGTTGGACAAGAATTGAATAAATCTGGCCTGACACCAGACCAAAACAGCGTTTTGATGACACTTATCGAAACCCTCGCACCGCATTCACTTGTTTTGAATAAAGAAGACACTATTAAAAGAGCAACAACAGTTGCCTCTACCGTTCCGCCTGTGTATTACTACATTCAAAAAGGCGAACTTATTATATCTCAAGGCGATATTGTTTCTAGAGAGCAGCAATTAAAAATGCAGGCTTTATACAACTATACCAGCCGTACCATTGATATTGAAACATCACTTGGGCTCTTTATAATTGGCTCTATACTTGTATTTGGGCTCTTTTTATCGCCAACTGCCGATAGAGGAACTCAGCTCTACCCGCGTGCACAATATTTCATAGCCTTTTTAATCTTAATATTTGGATTATTTGCTATTTTATACAGATTTGGCATGAGCATATTACAGCAACTCCCCTCAGAGGTTTGGCTCTATGCCTTCCCTGTATCAGGTGCAGCTGGTCTTGCCGCCCTTGTTTTCTCAGCACGAAGATTTGTAAGCATAGGTCTTATTATTTCGCTTTTCACAACAGCAATACTTAATGGTTCGCTAGAACTCTTTATATATTATTTTCTTTGTTGTATGCTCAATACTATGCTGCTTATCAAGTCGCAAAGCAGACAAGATGTTATCAGATCAACACTCATTCTCTTCCTTGGGCAAAGCATTTTAGCTCTTGCCTCAGCCCTCTTCTCGCATATTATCTATAGCGAATTCCACATGCTTTTACTGTGCGTTATGATAAATTCTATTCTCGCACTCTTTATTGTTTTTGCTGTAAGTCCTATTGCAGAAATGCTTTTTGGCTTAACAACACGTTTCAGACTTATGGAATTAATGAACTTAGAACAGCCATTATTGCAAGAACTTATGATGACTGCACCAGGCACCTATCATCACTCTATTGTTGTTTCAAACCTTGTGGAAGCAGGAGCTAAAAACATCAATGCAAACAGCCTTCTGTGTAAGGTTGCTGCCCTTTATCACGATATAGGAAAGCTAGCCAGACCAGAATACTTTATTGAAAACCAAAAAAATATACCTAACAAACATGACACTATAGCACCTGCTATGAGTGCACTTGTGCTTATTTCTCACGTTAAGCAAGGTATGGAATATGCTGAAAAATATCAGCTCGGCAAGGAAATCACGGATATTATTTGCGAGCATCACGGAAACCGTTGTATTTCTTATTTTTATAACAAAGCAATCAAAATTCACACAGGTGAGGGTGAGCCACCAAAAGAAGCAGACTACTCTTACCCAAACCCGCGTCCACGTTCAAAAGAAGCTGCAATTATCATGCTTGCAGATGCTGTTGAAGCTTCAAGTAGAACTCTTATGGATCCAACGCCAGCACGAATTCAATCACATGTAAAGAACATTGTGCATGGTATCTATGAAGAAGGACAGCTTGATGAATCTGAACTTACTTTTAAAGATTTAAATTCTCTTTGTGATTCTTTCACAAGAATTTTAAACGGACTTTTCCACTTGCGTATTGCTTATCCTGATAAACCAGAAAAAAAGAAAAATCCGCTTGATCAAGCTGATCAAATTGGGCAAGCACCACAAAAAACGCAAGAAAAAAATCAAACAAGCGAAAATTCTGAAAATGCAGAATTAAAAGCAGAAGCAAAACCAGCTTAACACGAGTTTTTATGAAATATTTTTGTATTAGCCTTGGCTGCCCAAAAAATAGGGTTGACAGCGAAAGGCTTCTTGGCTCTATGCCTGACGTTGAAATGGTAGAAGATATCTTTGACGCAGAAGTTGTGCTTATCAATACTTGCGCCTTTATTGCACCAGCTATTCAAGAAAGCGTGCGCACTATTTTGTCTGCAGTTGAAGATATGAACGAAATCAAACAAAGGCCATTTTTGGCTGTTGCTGGCTGTTTAACAGGCAGATTTGATGTCAAAGAACTTTCAAGCGAAATTCCAGAAGTAGATTTATGGCTTATACCAAATGAAATTGAAACTTGGGCTTCTCAATTTGCACAGGCATTAGGCATAGCTGAAAAAGAAGAAAAAAGCAGAATTATCAGCACTTTACCTTCTTATGCATGGCTTAAAATTGGCGAAGGTTGTAAGCATAATTGCTCTTTTTGCACCATTCCCTCTATTCGCCCAACAAAACTTTCTTACAAAAAAGATTTCTTGGTACAAGAAGCAAGGCAAGCAGCAGAAGACGGGGTAAAGGAAATTATTTTAGTTGCTCAAGACATTACAGCTTGGCAAGAAAGTGTTGACACTAAACCAGATTTACGTCCTTTACTTGACGGGCTTTTGTCAATTGATGAGCTTGCACGCATACGCTTGATGTATCTTTATCCATCAGGATTAACAGACGAATTACTTCAATACATGGCAAGTACAGACAAAAGATTATTGCCTTACTTTGATGTTCCACTACAGCATGCAC
>CAYJHN010000065.1:0-5070 GCA_964369985.1 uncultured Desulfovibrionaceae bacterium
GAATAGTTTATGGTTTAGCGTGCTTTTAATTGTAGTTACTTCACTTGGTGCGATGACACCACCCGTTGGCATTGCTGCTTATATTGTTTCAAACCTTTCAGCAAAAAAAGAAGAAGAGAAAGTACCTCTTAATATTGTTTTTAAAGGAGCAATACTCTTTTTACCGGCTTATTTAGTATGCATTAGTCTTATTATGCTCTTTCCGCAAATTGTCACTAGCTTACCTGAAATACTAAAATAATTATTCTTTTAAATATAAAAAGCTTGTATACCTTATTTAGCATACAAGCTTTTTTACTTTAAAATATTTTAATTATTTTACAATTTCAATACGATCAACATCAAAGTCTACATGAGAAAAGTCTTTATCCACTTCACCATGAAGTCTTACTAATGTTTTATCGTTTACTTCAATTCCACGAAAATCTTCATCATCAATTTCAATAACAATAGTGCCTGTATTGTCTCTAAAGGTATATTTATCTTTTTTCAAATGGTTGATAATATAACCTTCAAGAGTCAGCTTTGTGTCGTCTGAAGAGTTTAAAGCTGTTCTTACATCACCTTTTGTAAAAGCTGGTGAAGTTGGCCCTGTATAAGCAGCAAAAGCTGTGCCTGAAATTAGTGTACATAATGCGATAATTGATAGAGTTTTCATATCATTTCTCCTTTTTAATTTTTATCAGAATAGCAAAAAGAATTAAAAATTTTTTTAGATTTTATAGAAAAGATTTATAAGAAAAATGAAAGATTCTTGAAAGAAAATTATTTCATTTGAACAATTTCAATTTTACTTATATGAGATATTTTATTTTAAAATTCATTAATAAAAGAAAATACCTTTTCCTATAAAGTTAAATCCGCAAGAACACCATTTACAAAATAGCACAATTTTTCACCATTTACAATTATTTCACAACCCCTTATGCCAGCACTCACACCAATTTCATCAAAAAGTATAGCAGTTTCATCTACATAAAGTGGAAAATCTTTTTTCATGCCAATAGGCGAGCATGCTCCAACCATATAACCTGTAATAGGCAAAACCTCTTTCATTGCAAGCATTTCTATTTTTTTATTCTTGCTTACAAGAGCTGCCTTTTTTAGGTCAAGCTCACAATTTATGGGAATACAAAAAATATTAACGCCATTTTTATCGCCCCTTGCAACAAGGGTTTTAAAAACTTCGTCAGCTGGCATTTCAAGTTTATGTGCTACTTGCACGCCGCCTAACTTATCTTCATCTACTTGATATTCTTTTACTTTATATTCTATTTTTGCAACATCAAGTAAACGCATTGCATTTGTTTTTGCCATAAGTCACCATTTTTACACAAAGAGCGAAACAGCACAATACACAAGCAATAAAGCCATTATTGTATTTGTTATTCTTGCGTGTTTTGTAAAAAGAGTTCTAAAAGTAGCACCAAAAACCGCCCAGCAAATTGTGCACACAAAGGCAAACACACCCATAGTCAAAGCAAAAATAGCTAAATATTTTATATCACTCCCATAAGCAGGAAAAATATAGCCTTCAAGGCAAAGCATAGAAAAAATATAAGCCTTTGGATTCACAAGTTGAAATAATGCCCCTAAAGCTAAACCTATAGGTGCCCCATTATTTGTTTTTCTTTCATCATTTATTTTTCCTGTTGCAGTAAATGTTTTGTAAGCAAGAAAAAGTATGTAAGCAGCCCCAACATAGAGCAAAACTTCCATCAATATAGGCAATATGCCACGCATAAAAATAGAAATAAAGGAGCAAATAGAGCTCACAGCTAAAAGTCCAAAAAACACACCACAATTAAAAGGAAATGTATGTCTAAATCCCACCCACGAAGCTTGTGTTAAAGCCATAATATTATTTGGCCCAGGTGTGATAGATGCAACAAAAATAAAAATTATAAATGATAACCAATCCATATTTCAACTCTTTAACTTTAGATAAAGCTAAGGAGTATTTTATTGCTTAGCTCTTGTCAAGAAAATACATTCTATAAAGATTTATTACATTGCGTGAATCTACTTTGCTAGACGGCGTGTAATTTTGATTATAATATAAAGATTTAGCTAAAACAAACTAAGCCAAGGCTAATTTCACAGCTTCATAAGCATGTATTTGTGTTGTGTCAAAAACAGGCAATTTCGTGTCATTCTCTGAAATAAGCAAACCAATTTCAGTACATCCCAAAATAACTCCCTCAGCACCTTCTTTTTCTAATTTTGCTACTATTTCAAGATATTTTTGCTTTGAACTTGCATTTATTTTACCAAGGCAAAGTTCTTCATAGATTATATTATTTATAATTTCTATATCAGTTTCGCATGGAATAAGTACTTCAATGCCGTTATTTATAAGCCTTTCTTTGTAAAAATTCTCTTTCATGGTATATTTTGTGCCAAGTAAAGCAATTTTAGTCAATTTCTTTTCTTTAATAACTTTAGCTGTTGCTTCGGCTATGTGAAGAATTGGAATATTAATTTTTTCTGTAATTTGTGGCACAACTTTATGCATAGTATTTGTGCAAATAAGAATGAAATCAGCATTGGCTTTTTCTAGCTTTAAAGCTATTTCAGACAAAATTTCTGCACTCTTATCCCAGTCATTACTTGCTTGGCAAGCTTCGATTTCAGCAAAATCCACACTATAAAGCAATATCTTTGCTGAATGTAGAGCACCTAATCTTTCTTTAGTTTTTTCATTAATAAGCTTGTAATAGCTGGCTGTACTTTCCCAGCTCATTCCTCCAATCAATCCAATGGTTTTCATCTTTTCTCCCAAGCAAAACTATAAAATTGCAAAGTTACTCCCAATAGAAATTTTTGCTCTTTTATCTATATAAAATATTTACTTTCCAAAAAAACATTTTGGCCATGTACAAGTAAGGCAAGAAACACAATAGCCACCTTCGCCCATGCGTGCAAGTTCAGCACGTGTGATTTCACGATTTGCAAGTAATCTTGGCAAGATAAGATCAAAAAATGTGATCTTATTATATAAAGCACAAGCAGGCACTCCCACAACTTGCATAGCATTTTTTCCATTATTTACAGGCAGATCACCAATCAAACTCATAGCTCCTGGAAGAACAGGCACTCCATATAAGACATTTGTCAAACCAGCTTCAAGCAATACTGCCCTTGTAATGTCATCAGGATCAACTGAAAGACCGCCAGTTGTTATCAAGATATCAGCCCCTTCGTGCCTGATTTCCTCTATTGCCTCTATCATCATATTCTTATCATCAGGCACAATGCGACTTATCACAACTTTGGATTTTAGCTGGCTCACCTTACTTGTGATCACGGGAATAAATTTATCTTCTATAAGTCCACGAAATACTTCAGTTCCTGTAACAAGAATGCCTACTTTTGCTTCACGCAAAGGCAAAATATCAAAAAGCGGTTTCTTTAATTGTTCCATAGCCTTAGAAAATTCTTCTTTCTGTAAAAATAGAGGAATCGCACGAGTACCAGCAAAACTATTACCTTTTTTGATAAACATGCCATCTTGACGCGTGGCACACATCACATAGCCTAGAAGATTAAATTGCTCAAGAGCCTTGTAATCTAAAGTAAGCAAACCATCGCACTCGGCTATAAAATCAACCTTGCCTTCACGTGGAGGCAGTTTATAAGTCACATTTTTGCCAGCCATAGCTTTTGCAAATCTTTCTGCTACTGTATTTTCATGTATAATATCAGTATGTTCTTCTGTTATGCCTTCTTCATAAACAGCAACATTAAAACGCCCCATCTGCTGTAAGCGGCATACATCACCAACACGTATTCTCTGCCCTTCTTTAAATTCTGCACCTTTAAATACATTTGGCTCGATGCGTGTCATATCGTGAGCAATTCTTTTATTTATTGCTTCCTCAACAGGAACTACCTTTATAGAGCTTGAGTTTTGTGAAGAAAGTATTTCTGTAGCATTTTCTACTTTTTCGTGTGAAGAGGGACAATGTAAAATATTTGCTTTAGAATTCAACAGCATATAAGGAGCTTCTCCCTGACAAGCACGACAAATCGAACCATCATCTAAAGGATAAGCCTCATCACAAAGCGGACAAATTCCTATTAAACCCATATGTTTATGTCCAAGAAAACGCTTTTTTACTATAATTTCTTCTGTTTTTAAAATAGCATAGCCTGCTTTTTCAATTTCCCTTTCTAAGAGTTCAACATCTTGATCTTTTTTTGCTTTTTTCTTCAAAAACCATGCTTCAATTTCTGGAAACTTTGCCAACGCATAAGGATCAACACTCACACGAATCCCCTTACCCGTGTGCTTATCGCCTAAGCAAAGCGCGTATCGCCCTAAATTCTCAACCTTAACTCGCATATTCCCCATAGAACAAAGAGTAAGAAGTTGCACAGCATCGGGCAGGCATTTTGCCGTTTCAACAACAGCTTCAAAAAGAGTGCCTTCTGGTAGAAGAGATTTTGCCTTTTCCACCATATAGCCGCCAATTAAAAGACCTGGTGCTGCATAGCCATGAAAATTTTCAGCTAATTGTTTAAACTCTTTAAAAGTATAGGCTCCAATATTCATGTGAAATCCTTTTCTTATATGTAATAATTTATTTTTACATTAAATATAATTTTCTTATTCTAAAAAACTAACAAAAAAGCAAAAGAAATAAAGCCAAAGAAAGGTAAACAAAGGCAAATAAGGCAGAAAACTATTTTTAGTATTATTAAATTTTATAACCATATTCTGTTAAATGCAAGAAAAAACAGTATCAGAGCTAAGGCATCACGCATCAATCTAATTCACTTTTTATCTACTTGAAATTATGGTATAAAAATGAGAATAGCGAACAAAGGCTTTAGAGAGCGAAACAAGAGTCACGTCTCTTGCAAGGGATTACCCCTGCGCGAGCTTTTTTTCAGAAGGGGCACAGAGTGCCGAAACAAATGAAAATCACATAAAGGCATGAAAGGCCAAAAAATACTTGCAAAAGCGTATAGCCTTATGAATAAAAGCCAAAAAAAAAGTCTTACAAAATTGTAAGACTTTATCTTTTTGTTGGTGGCGAAGCGGAAGGGACTTGAACCCTCGCCCTC
>CAYJHN010000065.1:5080-5697 GCA_964369985.1 uncultured Desulfovibrionaceae bacterium
TTATAACCAACTTAACTACCGCTCCGCATTGACTTGAACTCATGTTTCCACGTTGTTCTTGCGTCGTGAAAAGAAAATTAGCATTTTTTGAAAAAATGTCAAGAACTTTTTTTAAAAAAAATAATTTTTTTTTAAATTATCTTTAAAAGTGCTTCAATACTCTTTTTCAAGACTTTCTCACATTCTTATTATCTAGCTCTTCAAGCTCGATTCCTCTAACAAGCTTTTGCACTTATTGTTTTGTTTACTTAATTTCTTTTTCTTTATAAGCAAAAATGAGTGTAAGAATCCCTCTTTCAAATTTAGCCTTAACATTTTGTGTTTCAAGTTCTTCCCCTAAATCTAAATTTAAAACAAAAACACCTGAGCTAAATTCCATAAATGTTATTTTTTCTTCAGCTTGCAAATGTATACCCATTTCTGCCCTTAAATAGAGCTTATTATCTTCAATCTTCAAATCTATTCCATCACTTGTAGCTGAAGGTAATTCGATAAGAATATGAATTTTACCATTCTTCTCTACAAATTCAACTATGGGGACAAGTTCAAGCTTATATACTTTTTTCATTATTTTACCTTTTCATACTTTATTATGTCCGCAATAAAGTGATGATTCA
>CAYJHN010000065.1:5707-9311 GCA_964369985.1 uncultured Desulfovibrionaceae bacterium
AAATATCTACTCTATCCGATTTTCTTTTTATTAATTCTATAAAAAGCACACCATTTTCTAGTTCAGCAAAAACATTGTCTCTTTCTAAACAATAATTAAAAGTATATACCCTCATAAATGATGAATGCAGTTTTTGCCTTTCTAATATAGAATCACGCAAGCGTCGCCCCTTTAATAAAAGCATATTATCTTTGATACTTATAGAAAAATCATCAAGAGAAAAACTTGGTAATAGTATTCTTAATCTGTAATTATCAGAAGTCTCGCTCATGATTGTTGGCGGAAATTGCGTTATATTTTTTTCATCCATTCTACACAAAGGATTTTTATTGTGCCTTAAAATATAACGCATTTTATAGTAGGAATCGTGGTATTTCATATATAATTTCCTCTACTTTATTTTTAGACGCAAACAAATCATACTTGACTATCTAAAATATTAATCTATAAAAACATATTTGACGTAGTACATGCAATTATTTTATACTTTTTTTGACGAAATAATTTACACATTTTTACTATTACAAATTTCTCTTTATATAAATTAAAACATTTTTAACAAAACAAACAGTTCTAATACCTTATGAAATATTATATACAAAATTTCGGCTGCAAAGTAAGCCAATACGAAAGCCAAGCTATGCGTGAAGCATGGCAAAAAAAATTTAATGCTATAGAAGTGGACTCACCAGATGAGGCTGATATACTCTGCATAGCCTCTTGTGCGGTAACTCGCGAAGGCGTAACAGATGCAAGGCAGCTTTGCAATAAATGGCGAAGAAACTTTTCTGACAAGCAAATTATTGTCACAGGCTGTGCAGTTGAAATAGCTAAAGAAGATTTTATACAAGCAAATTCATGTGTTACACAAAAAGCAAGACATGTTTTACTAGAGAAAAATCCTTTAGAGCTAGACGAATATTACCCACCTGAAAAGCAATTATCCTACCCTCCTTTTGAGATTAATTCTTTTAAAAGATCAAGAGCGGTTATAAAAGTGCAGGAAGGCTGCTCACATCTTTGCTCTTACTGCATTGTGCCCTACACAAGAGGGCCTTCTCGCTCAAGAGATCTAGAATCTATTTTACAAGAAGTTGGCAGACTACTTCATGCCGGCTTTAGAGAAATAGTGCTTTCAGGTATTAATTTAAGGCAATATAATTTCAATGCTTTAGACTTTTGGGACGTACTCACAGCAATTCAAGAAAAGTTTGCTCACGATTGGGAAGGCAAAGCACGCTTGAGATTAAGCTCGCTTGAACCTGCCCAACTTGACGATAAAGGGATAAAATGTCTTACTCTTTCAAAGCTTATTGCCCCGCATTTACATCTTTCAATTCAAAGTGGATCGCAAAGAGTGTTAGAAAAGATGCGAAGAGAACATTATAGTCTGCATGATATACAAAAAAGCCTTGAAAAATTAAGTACTAAATGGCCTTTATACGGACTTGGAGCTGATTTTGTTATGGGTTTTCCAAGCGAGAGTGAAGAAGAATTTTTACAAACACTTGATTTTGTAAGCAATGTTCCTTTAACTTATGCTCATGTTTTTCCTTATTCGCAAAGGCCAGGCACCTTAGCCGATAAAATGCAAGGTCAAATAGCTAAGCATGTAAAACAAGAAAGAGCTGCAAAAGTACGTGAATTAATTAGTCAAAAGCAAAAAACTTTTCTTGAAAAAGTGCTTGCTGAAAAAAAAGAACTTTTCCTTTCTTTTGATATGCACGAAAACGAAGACAAGCTTTATTATGAAGGCATAGATCAGTACTATAATTCTTGCAGATTAACTGCGGACATTAAGATTGACAAAGAATTAAAAAAAGCAAAAGCATCAAAAATTGATAAAAATAAGCTTGTTGTAGAACTTCAAAACAATGCATAGATTTTAAATTTTACAGAAAGTAGTTTTAAATTAATGAATGTATTTTAATTAAAAATTTAAAGTATATAAATTCAAAGACATCACTTAGAGACCTAGATTCTTTGCTTGCATTATGCAATATTCATTGTTATTTAAGCCTATCTGCTTTTATAGCACATGAATATTAATTAACTATAGGGCTTTTTTCATGCGTTTTGACACAATCTCTCTTTTTTTCCAATCACTATTTGCATGGTTTAAAGATATTCATCTTCCAAAAAATATTCCACAACTTGTATCCAAAAATATCAAAGAACTTTTAGAAAAGGATAATGCAAGATATGCTGGGAAAACAGCACTTTCTATTCTTTTATCCTATGTTATTGCTCTTTTTATTTCTGAAAGATACGCTTTTTGGGCACCTATTTCAGCAATCATTGTTATGCAAATAAGCGTTGCTGCCTCTGTTGAATCGAGCTTAGATCGTATTCTTGGTTCATTTTATGGTGCTGTTTTAGGGCTTTTAGCCTTTTATGTAACCCCGCCAAATTTCTTTGCTACTTCAATGGGGCTTTTCTGTGTTTCAATTATATGTGCCTCACTTCTTTTGATTAATTTCCGTTACAGACTTGCTGGCATTGTGGCTATTTCAGTTTTTCTCAACGAACAAGGTGACATTCAAGGACTAGAATTTGCTTTTGTTTTTTTACTGCTTATTGTTGTTGGCATTGTGGCATCTATGCTTATTTCTGTTTTTCTATGGCCAATTTCAGGTGCGGAAAAACTGCATCAATCGCTAAAAAAACAATACCTTATGGCCGCTGATTATCTTGAAACAATCACAAACTATTTTCTGAATAAGCACGCACATTTACCTCCTAATGTCATAGATCCCTTACACGAGGCTGTTTCAGCAAACAGAGCAGAACACCGACTTGTAAAAGAATACGAAGCAGTGAATATTTCAAGTAAATATAGAGAATTAGATCTTTTAATCACAGGCCTTGAACAAATTCGAGTCTATATTTCCTCCTTGCTTGACGCTCTTGATAGCGAAGCTGAAACAATAGATGTTTTACCCATGACTGAAGAATTAATGGCATTATCTTCTTCTGCCGCGTCCGGACTTCGTTGGATTGCCTCGCACACAGACGATCAGCAATTACCTGAAGTGCGTTGGTATATCGAAGCTACTTCTATTAAACTTGCAGATCTTTTGAAAGAGCATGAATTACTTGAACTTTCTGCTGATCAGCTTGCACAGATTTTCTCTTTTTATAATGCAATGAACCACTTAGCTGAAACTGTTGCCAACTTAGAAGAGCAAATTGAAATTGTGACTTCACAAAACAGAAACAAAACACGTAGATCAAGAATTAAAACTTTTTTACGCAGATGGCACTTTAAAAGACTTTTTAGGCAATAAGATGTTAGAATTTAATCAATCAAATCCTTGGCTTGCTCCTTTAGCAGGATATAGCGACTTAGCAATGCGTTTATTGTGTAATAAATACGGTGCAAAGATATGCGTTACAGAAATGGTAAGTGCAAAAGGCATTGTTTATGGCGGTAAGAACACAGAATCTTTATTAAAAACTTCTGCTGACGATAAAAATGTTATTGTGCAAATCTTTGCTTCTGAGGCAGAATTCCTTTCTAAGGCCATTGCAAAGATTCAAGAAAGAGGTTTTGAATATTTTGATATAAATATGGGTTGTTCTGTACCAAAAGTTGTGAAAACAG
>CAYJHN010000066.1:0-9300 GCA_964369985.1 uncultured Desulfovibrionaceae bacterium
CCTAATATAGGTATGGCAAGAAGGGGAATAAAGCCAATAGTTCCGCCAAGATAAAACATAAGTATAATAAATAAAAGCACAAAGGGTAAATCTGTAATAGAAAGTACAGTTCTAGAACCTAAGAAATTTCTAACATATTCAAGTTCGCGTACACGTGCGATAATTGAACCGACATTTGCTGTGTCGTAAGAAGAATAAAGAGCATCAAAACGCACATTCATTAATGCGTGCATAAAAAGTGATTGTAATTTAACATCTGCATTTCTTCCAGCAATATCAACAAAATGCGTTCTTGACATACGCAAGAAAAAATCGAGTGCTGTAGCAAGAAGCATACCAATAGAAAGCACCCAAAGACTTTCAAATGCATTATTAGGAACAATTCTGTCATAGACATTCATGACAAAAAGTGGCATGGCAAGCGAAAGAAGGTTGACAATAAAAGAGGCTATAAGCACATTGCGATAAAGGCTTGTATAGCGAGAAAGAACATTCCAAAACCAGTTTTCGGCGTATTGCATTTTCTCAATCCTTTATAAACTATGTGGCTTATAGCCTTGTGACTTTTAAGATTTGTTTCGGCACTTTGTGCCCTTTATGAACGAAACCTCGCTTGTGAAAAGCGTGGTTTTCACTACGCTCGCTAAAGTCTTTGTTCACTTTGTTCACTTCGTACACATGCTGAGATTCTAAAATTATTTCTTTAATTCAGCTGTATCTATATTTAATTCTTCAAGTAATGTGCCAGCAAGAGCATGCATGCGGTATTGGCCGATAATAGCGTCTGTTTGAGCTATAATAGCACTTACTTCTGATAAGAAAAATTCATTTTCCATATCAAGTAAGTTGAGCAAATCTTTTTGTCCTACTTCAAATTGCTTGTAGAAGTTTGCAAGAGCTATCTTACCTGATTTTTGTGCATTATCATAAAAAGGATATTGTGAAAGAGCAGTTTGTGTACGATCGTAAGTGAGTTTGATTTGTTCAAAAATAGAATCTTTTGCGTCTAATTGCTTATGACTATATTGTCTTTCTTTTGCAAGAGCTGCTTTGTAATTAGACATGTTTTCGCCACCACTATAAATTTCCCATTGCATGTTAATCATTGCATTCCATGCAAAAATGTCTTTATTGTCAGCTGTGTCATTTGTTTTGTATGAAGGGCCAACGTCAAAGGTAAAGCGTGGTGAAAAAGCACTTTTTGATAAGCTTTTTTCTTCGCTTGCAGCTAAATGTTGAGCTTTTGCCATATTGAGAGTTGGGTTTTTATCTAAAGCAACATTTTGTAATTCTTCAATCGAAGTATATATGTGTTTAGGGCTTTTTATGCTTTCTAAATTTTCAGGTGCTTCTTTTCCTGTAAGACGCTTATAGGTTGTGCGTGCTTCATTGTAGGCATTGATATGAGAAAGGTTTGTCGCTTTTGCATTATTATAGCGTAAAATACCTTGTTCAAGTTCGCCACGACTTGTAAGGCCTTCTTTGTGTCTTCTTTGTAAAAGACCAACAATACGTTGAAGTGATTTTACATTTTTATTTGATTTTTCAATAAGTTGTTGTCTGCGTACAATATCTATATGCATAGAAAGTGTAGAAAAAGCAATGCTTGTAGCTGAATCCATGACAGAATAGACAGAAAAATCGTGTAAAGCCTTACTTACAGCAACATTTGACGCTGTTTGCATGCCATCCCACAACATTTGGCTAAGATTTACACCCATTTCAGTAGTGTAGGTTGTGTCATCAAAAGCATTAGTATCTCTTGCATATTTTGAAGTTTCTTGTTCAAAGCCAGTGCCAGCCCATATGCCAATGCTAGGAAAATAGCCAGCTTGTGCAGCACGAATTTTATGCTTTGCTGCATTTTCTGCTTCCTTTACATCTGCTATTTGTGGGTTGTAAGTAAAAGCATTATTTAAGCTTTCTTCTAATGTATAAGAAGTTTTAGAAAAAGCGGGAGTTGAAGCATTTGCCATCAAAAGCGTTAATAAAGCAAGAGTTGTTTTTTTCATATATAATCCTTTAGAATATATAAATATTGAAATTAATACTATTTGTGTTTACAGTAACTATTTCCCTATAACACAATTTTTATTTTTTGTCAAATAATACAGTAAAAACTCTCCTTTCTATTCAAAATCTAAATGATTTATGAAGTTATTGAAGTAAAAAAAAGAAATAGTTTTTTTGAAAATAGAAGTATATAAAAAAAGCAAAATATTAATATAATGACTTTTTTCTCTGGTTTGTAAACTATATTTTAGGTTTTTTTCTTGCCTTTTTAGCTTTTTTGTGTTATTTGGTAAAATAAGACTTTTTTATAACTTTTACATGCTAATTTAGGAGTGGTTTCATATGAATAGTTACACCTTGACACAGCAGTGGATTGAAGAAATTAAAGATATAAAAATTCCACAACTTGACATAAATGGTTTGACTCGCATTGTTGTTGGGGAAGAACTGTTAGTCAATATATTTGCTAATCCAAATGCGTCACAAGATGCTGAAAATTCAGTCTTTTTCTATACTCCTCTTATGAATATTCATCTCACAAGTGAGCAAGAGCAAGTCACTTTATTATGGTATGTTGCTGAACAAAATATGGCAGCACGTTTACCAATGGATATGACATTATCTGCCTCTAAAGAAAGTCAGTATATTTGGCTAAATATGCATTTATCTACTGCCGAGCTGCAAAAAAATGAATTTCAAAACGCACTTATTTTATTTATAGAACAAGCACAAGAACAAAAAAATAATCTTGAAACTTTAGATTTATCAAATGTAAATACTTCTAATATAGACAGTTCTGAAATGTCTTCAAACTCACCTGAAAACGCAGCAAATATTATTTGGGGGTAAAAATGTCACAAATTCAAAGTCCTAGTGTTTCACAAAGTCAAAGTGTACAAAGTTCGCAACAAGTTGAAAGTAGCAAACCTACCCAAACGCAAAGCCCACAAAATAAGGCTGCAACAAAGGTTTCTGAAGACATAGTTGCTAGCCAAACAAAGCAAACAAGCGAGCCAAAAACTCCTGCTACTTCGCTAAAAGTGAGCTCTTCTTCAGAAGATATTACAAAAGTAGGAAAAGGCGAAGACAGCACAAAACTCTCTGAAACTGCTCAAGATATTTTTACTCAAGTAGATTCGTTTTCAACTACAGCTCTAAAAGGCAGAGAGCAAATTTCAAAAACTCCTACTGACGAAGAACAAAAAGCTCTTGATAAATTTGAAAAGCTTGAAAATGCACAAAGCGAAATGAAAAGCACTCTTTCTGCTTTGGAAAATGCTGAAACAAAAACCCAAATGACAGAAGCTAAGGAAAAGTTAACGGAATTACTTACTACACTAAAAGAAAATGGCTTGCCTACTGATGCTGAAACTGCACTTCAAGGCCTTGTTGATACAGCTGAAGCAAAATTTGCAGCTCTTATGTCTACAAAAAATACTACTATAAGCCTCAATCAAGAAGCAAATCTTGATTCTGTAAAAAGCCAAGTTCAGCAGGCTTTTTCAGCCACTAAGTCTACTACAGTTGTTAATGTGCTTTCTCTTTGTGAAAAATATGTGGCTGAAGAAAATAAAACAGACGCTACTTTTACAATGGATAAATTAGTAGCTCAGCTAGACACTGATACTGCGACAAATATGAAGGATTTCTTAGCTAAGCTTGACAAAATGCCAACTGATGAAATGAAAGCACTCTTTTCTTTAGCTTCTCAGGCAGAAGGCTATAAAAATGCTGACCTTACGACTACTTTAACTGCAAAACTTGATACATTTAAAGCAGCGCAAAGCGGAAAACTCGAAGACATGCAAAAAGCGTGGGATTTGCTTGATGATACTTTTATGAGAAGACCTGCCTTTTCTCATGCAATAAGCGAAGCAAAGGCTTCTTTTATTGCAGACGCAAATGATGCACATACAACATTATTAAATGCTCAACACACAGCAAGAGAGGCTGTTGCTCAGCTTTTAAATTCAATACCTAATAGCGACACTTTTCCTAGTGTGAGCAAGATGGGGTCTGAAAATGTATTGGAAATAATTAAACTTCCACCAACAGAAAGCAAGAGTGGTTTTAATGATTTTTATGCTCTTGATACCTTTATGCAGCTTGCAAAATTAGAAAATCCAAAAGTGACTAACGAAGCTATGCTTGGAAGGCTTTCACCTGAGAATCAAGCAAAAGCAACGGCTGTGCAAGAAGTGTGGAAAAGTAGGGGAATTACAAGTTCTACACAATTAAAAAATGTAGAAGAAAGTTTGGCAAACTTTCAATTAGATCAAGTAACAACGAGAGCTTTATTACATTCTTTCAAAAAAGCTCTTCCTTTTCAAAATGCAATAGCAGCAGAAAAAGCATTAAAAGCTTTTGCTCAGCATACGTTAAAAGTAAATTCGCTTAATTCTTTTTCCCCTAAGGCTATTGTAGAATTATGTACAAAGTATTTAAAAGTTGATTTAGATTTAGATAAAAATACAGACGCTGCAGTAAATGACGCTATCATACAAGCAACAGCTCTTGTGTATAGTACGATACGCCCTAACGAAGAAGGAATAGAAAAGACTCTTGACACTACTTTTCGTGCCTTACAAGAAAAACAAATGCAGGACGGAGTCAATAAAACGCGTGGGCAAAAGTTTTTAAGTAGCATAGGTATAGGTAAAAAAGATATGCACGTTTTGGGCGAAACCTATGCATATAGCATGCTTTCTTTGCAAAAAATGCTTGTAACAGACGCAAAATCTCTGTCACAATTTGATAGAGATAAAATCGGCTTAACCGACGAAATTCTTAATAATGAAACAGCCCTTAAAACCTTTGCAGTGGGGTATTTAAAAGCTAATCCAAATGACAGAACTTTTGTTGCTTCAGCTCTTTGTCAAAGTCTTAAAAATAAGTATGTGAAAGAAGGAAAAACCGAAGTCGAGGCTAAAGCTTTAATACCAAATTTTGAAGCAATAACTCAGGCAAATTCTTTTAGTGATGCTGATTTTAACTCACTTGTAGGCAGCATGTCTCTTTCTAAAGCGCATGTTAATTTAGGTTATGGAATTACAAATACTTCTGTTAAAGATGACGATGGCGGTAAATTATTAAAAGATCTTGTGCTCCTTTCACAAGGCAAGAAAGCAGATCTTGGACTTAGTAATTTTACTATAGACAATATAAGCTTTAGAGTTGGCCCATCTGGCTTATCACAAACAGCAGCAAAAGAAGCCTTGCTTGCCCTTTTAAACACGAGCAAGCTTACTGTAACTCCGAATGGAGCAGATGCAAAACCTAGAACTTCAGAATTTACAAATCCTATACTTGCTTCACAAGCCCTTGTAAGAAATAGAACTTCTTCACTCGGCAAAGAAACAGGCGGCGGGGCAGCTATAGGAAATGCAAATTCTAAGGTTTTTGCTGGCTTGTCAAAAAGTGCAAAGGGCGAAGGTTCAGCATTTGCAAGAATGGAAAAAGCTTTACAAAGGGAATTATCACAAGTAGCTTCTATGCGTGGCAGGCAGCAAAGTAATGTTGATAAGCTTTCAACAGAAGTAACTGCAAAACTTTTTGAAAATAGCAGGTTTACAGATAAAATTGTTCCACTTATTTTAAATGCCGCACTCACAGAAACAGATGCAACAAAAAGCTCTTTCTTTGCTTCAGCTTCTATAGATCAGCAGAAGATATTAAGTGACATAGTGAAGAGCATGGGCGCTAGTCCAAAGAACGCAGATGTCATTGCACACGCATTGATTGCAAAAAAAGACGATCTTAATGTCGTAAGTGAGCTTTATCAAGGTATGGCACAGCTTACTACTGCTATAAGTTCTTTTGATACTTTTTTACTTACACCACCTGAGGCAAGAAATAAGTTAAAAAGTATGGAAATTGCAGAAAATTCTATGACTATACTAGGAACTATTGGCCCTAATTCAGGTTTAGATATTGGTTCAAACCTTACTTTTGGCCTTGAAACGGGCGTAGATTTTGGATTTGTTGAAGTTGGCGTAAAGATGAGAGCTGGCGAAACTAAAGGTATGACTTTATGGCGAGGCGAGGACGGAAAGCCAACTCTTAATATAAGAGCTGGATTAATTGGTGAATTAGGATTAAGTGCTACTGCTTTTGCTTCATTGGGAGTTGGTATTGAAGGTGGAATTGAGAAAAATCAGGGCTTAAAGCTTTCTTTTGCTGACGATGCGGCTTGTGCTCAATTCATGGGAAAATTACTCTCGTCACAGGCAACAAAAGATGACTTTAAGCTGACTTCAGCTATAGGAACAAGCTCTGGAACCTCTCTTCGTGGTGGGGTTTCAGCTGGAATTGAGCTTTCAGCTTCTGATCCTCTTGGAGTGTGTACTGCAGGCGTTATGCTTGGTGCTTCTTTACAAGGAGAACTTGTTTTCCGTCAAGAAAGAAATGATAAAACTATTTCTGTTATTACAGAAGGTTATTATAATTTTGATGCAAATGCCACAGCAGAAGCATCAGTTAAAAATCCTGTTGATGCAGGGAAGGAGCTTTTAGCGAAAGGCTTTTTACATGAAACAAGCTCAGTAGAAATTCCAGAGCTTGCTGTGAGCAAAACTCTTGAATATAATGCAAATGTACGAGAAATCACAAAAGTAGATAAAGCTTTAGATGAAAAAAGTATTATAGCTGTTGAAAAAACAACGCAGCAAAATATTTCTTCTAGTAATCCTATTGCAGCAGCAATGGCTTTATGTGATAAATTAAATGTACCGGCAAGCGATAAGGCTCAAATAATGCAAGAATTAGAGGAACGTGGTGCGTCTGCATTCAGTATTTCTGTTTCAAAAGTGCTTTCAGAAGGTGCTCGTGCAAGAATAAGCGCAGAAACTACTCCTGAAGAAGCAAATAAGATCATGTCTGATCCCAAAAATTATGAATATTCAGGTGTAACACTTTCTTTCTCAGCTAATGTATATCAGGCAAAGACAACAGTGCTTAGCCTAGTTTCTCTTGAACAGCAATTACAAAGTGGTGTTGAAGTAACATTCCCACGTCCTGCTGCATAAAAAGTAGTATAGTTTTGCAGAAGAGTATAATTTAATGAATTTAGAGGGGGAAAACTTGCTTTTGTTCATAAAAGCATGTTTTCCCCCTCTAAATTAAATAAAATAATATTAATTCAGATGAATCATATGACTTGGAGATAAAATTTCGACTTTAAATTATGATGAAATTTTATAATCAAAATAAACTTAATTTGGATGAATCATATGGGACGGAGATAAAATTTCGACTTTAAATTAAGATGAAATTTTATAATCAAAATAAACTTAATTCAGATGAATCATATGGCTTGGTGATAAAATTTCGACTTTAAATTAAGATGAAATTTTATAAAGTTAATTTGGATGAATCATATGACTTGGTGATAAAATTTCATCTAGTCTCTCCTTTGTAAGGAGGCCGCGTTCGAGTACTAAATTATAGACAGAAAGATTTTTCTCTAAAGCTTCTCGTGCAATAGATGCAGAATTTTCATAGCCAATATAAGGATTTAGAGCAGTAACAATGCCAATGCTATTTTCTACTAAGTTTCTGCAATGTTCTTTATTTGCTGTTATACCTTCAACGCATTTATCCTGCAAGGTTCTCAAAGCTTTTTTAAGCCTATTAATACCATTAAAAAGTGTCACTGCAATAATAGGTTCCATAACATTTAATTCTAATTGCCCAGCTTCAGCAGCAAGCGTGACTGTAATGTCTTTTCCAATGATATCAAAACAAACTTGGTTTACTACCTCAGGTATAACAGGATTTACCTTGCCAGGCATGATAGACGAACCTGGTTGTAACTGCGGTAGATTTATTTCATTTAATCCACAGCGTGGGCCAGAGGAAAGTAGACGTAAATCGTTGCAAACTTTTGATGTTTTTG
Organism: uncultured Desulfovibrionaceae bacterium; assembly: GCA_964369985.1. GTDB lineage: Bacteria > Desulfobacterota > Desulfovibrionia > Desulfovibrionales > Desulfovibrionaceae > CAYJAZ01. Next base: position 7,907 of record CAYJHN010000066.1, read on the forward strand.
TCGCAATTCTCTTTAGATGAGCTGAAACAAGCACAAAATCACCTGTATCCCAAGTAGATTCAATAAGATTGTCAGAAAGTTTTACATCATAACCAGTGAGTTTTGCTAAGTTTTTTACGCAAAGTTCAGCATAACCAACAGGGCTATTTATACCCGTGCCAATGGCTGTAGCTCCCATATTTACTTCTAGCAAAAGCTCGGCTGAAATGTTGATTCTGCTTCTTTCTTCTCTTATTGTTTTGGCATAACTGCCAAATTCCATGCCTAATGTCATTGGAACAGCATCTTGTAATTGTGTGCGTCCCATTTTAATAACATCTGCAAATTCTTCGGCTTTTTTGTAAAATCCATTGCTTAAATGGCTTATTTCATCATTTAAACTCATCAGTTTTTTGTAAAGAGCAAGACGAAAAGCAGTAGGGTAGGCATCGTTAGTGGATTGAGAGCAATTTACATGATTGTTTGGATGGCAAAATTCGTATTCGCCTTTTTTATGTCCCATGATTTCAAGAGCACGATTAGCTATAACCTCATTTGCATTCATGTTAACTGAAGTGCCAGCACCGCCTTGAATGCAGTCTAAAGGAAATTGATCGTGCAATTTGCCTTCAATAAGTTCATCACAGGCTTTACAAATAGGCTCTAGCAAGTTTTTAGGCAATAAGCCAAGTTCTGCATTTGTAAGAGCAGCAGCTTTTTTTACATAAGCAAATGCTATAATAAATTCAGGCACATCATAGATTTTACTATTTGAAATATCAAAATTTTCTAAAGCTCTAAAGGTTTGAATTCCATAATAAACATCATTTGGAATTTCTAATTCTCCTAAAAAATCATGTTCGATACGAGTTTGCATAAGACCTTCTTTTTGTAATGATTTTTATTTTTTCACTTATACTAAAGCTTGCTAAAATTATAACATAGTAGTAATAGTCTCAGCAATATATTTTTTTTGAGTATTTGTGATTTATATAAGAGTAATTTTGACGATTTTAATCTTAAAATTACTCCAAGATACAACTTGCTTCTTATCTTATTTTGCTATATTTTAGGCAAACTTTGTTATAAAGGAATTTTATGGAAATTTTTGAAATTTTACTTATAGCTATAGCTCTTTCACTAGACGCATTTGCTGTGTCTGTTTGTAAGGGCGTGCAGATTCACAAAAGAAATATATTGTCGGCTTGCATTGTTGCCTTGTATTTTGGTTTTTTTCAAGCATTAATGCCCGTTCTAGGTTACTTTTTAGGCTTAAAACTTGAAGTTTTTATGAGCTCATATTCAGCCTATATTTCCTTTACCATACTTATTTTATTAGGGCTAAATATGCTTAAAGGGGCGTTAAAAAAAGAAGAAGACGATGAAGAAAATTCTACTAATCCTCTTGCATTTTT
>CAYJHN010000067.1:0-9256 GCA_964369985.1 uncultured Desulfovibrionaceae bacterium
GACTTTGGTGTTGGTTCTAAGCTTGAGTTTTAGTAGGAAAATATAATATTTTCTATTATTCCTACTAATCAATTAATAATTTATACAATAAAAATTTCTGTAAAAAAATAAGGATAAACTATGTCTAATGAAATTCTGTTAATCATTTCAATGTTTTTAATTTATGGCCTTGTGCTCTTATCATACCGTTTTTTTGGAAAGGCTGGGCTTTTTGCTTGGACAGCAATTATCACAATTGCTGCAAATATCGAAGTGCTTTTATTAGTTGAAGCCTTTGGAATAGAGCAAACTTTAGGTAATGTGCTTTTTGCCTCTTCTTTTTTAGTTTCAGATATTTTATCAGAAAATGAAGGAAGAAAAGATGCTACTAAGGCAGTTAAAATCGGTGTTTTTTCAAATATTTCTTTTATTTTAATTTCACAATTTTGGCTTTTATTTACAGTAAGTGAAAATGATTGGGCTCGTGAATCTATTTCACAAATTTTTTCAAGCACGCCTCGTGTAATGCTTGCGGGACTTATGGTTTATGCTTTCTCACAATGGCTTGATGTTCGTATTTACCACGCTTTATGGCAGAAAACAGAAAAGTTTTTCAACGATAGCAAGAAGGGCCTTTGGTTTAGAAATAATGTTTCCACGCTTATTTCGCAAATTTTTAATACTGTTTTGTTTACCTTTGCCGCTTTTTATGGAGAATATGAAATGGAAGTACTTGTAAGTATTATTCTTTCTTCATACCTTATATTTGTAGTGACAAGCCTTTGCGATACACCAGCTGTATATATTTCTCGTATGATTAAAAAAGCTAGAAAGGATTAACTGCAAGTTAAATTAGAAGATATTCTTATTATTCAAGTGCTTGTGTAGGTAAATATAAAGTTTGATCTATGCAAGCATTTGAATAAGAGAAATAGTGATATTTTCTGTAATAAAATACGCAAGAAAGGCGAAAAAAACACCAAGCAGCATGCCTGCTATCACGTCAGATGGAAAATGCTTATAAAGATATATTCTAGAAAAAGCCACAAGAAAAACAAAGGTTAAGGCGCAATAGAAAAAATCAGAATGGTAAATATAAAGTAAGGTAGTTGATGCAAAAGATGAACAAGCATGTCCTGAAGGAAAAGAATAAGAAATTTTTTCTTTTTTATGCATATCTTGCTTTTTTACTTTACTAAAATTACTTTCTACCTGCATGTTTTCTTTTGATAATCTTTCTTCTAGTTGAGAAGAATTTTTGCTTCTTTCTTTCGCAGGCCTCTGTCTTGCAATAAAGTTTTTAATTAAATAGTGTGAAAAAACAATATGTAGTGTAAGTGCTGTTAATAGAGCAAGGGCAAGGGTAATTTCATACATACTCCCTGAAATCAAAAGAAAAATAACAAGTACAAACCAAATAAAGCCAGCTGCGGTTAAAAGTGAGATAAAAGAAAAAAAACTATCAAAAAAAGAATTTTTACAATGCTTTTGAATTGAATTAAGTAGTAAATATTCTTTTTCTTCGTTTGTTTCTAATATATTTTGTATTTTCTGTCTTATATGCATGTTTTTCTCTTTTGTTTTTTGCATTGTATAAAATGCATATATATTGTCAACTTCATACTTTACAAATAAAAATTAAAAATGTAGAAAATTCTACTTGCAAAATATTTAGAAAACATTATGATTTTATCAAATGCTAAAATGCACATTTATTAAAATGTTCTATTATAGTAAATCACGAAATCCGAAGAGGTGAAAATGTTTTCTATAGAGGATATTAAAGAAAGTGATTATGAAAAACTTGTAGAAATCTATAAATTATTTGCTTGTAATGCCAGGCTTAAAATTTTAGTTAAGCTTTCAACTGGTGAGTTTGGTGCAAGCGAATTAGCTGAATTTGCTTGTATAAGTCAATCAGCGGCAAGTCATCAACTTAAAGACTTGAAAAAAAGCAGAGTTATCAAATCACGCAAAGTGGGTAAAAACGTTTATTACTCATTGGACGATCATCATATTTTACATATTTTACGCACAGGTCTAGAGCACGCAAAATGGGAGCATTGCTATGTCTAAGTTAGAAAGTTATAATGAATTTCAACCACAAAAAAAGGCCTTCACCTTGCCTGAAACACCATGTGCATGCGGCGGAAGCTGTAATACACAAGTGCAAAAAGTAGAAGAGCATAAAGAACATCATCATGATCACGATCATTCACATGAGTTTGAGGGAACTTCTCTTAAGATTTATCTTGTACGTTTAATTGTTGCTCTTGTATTTATGCTGACGCTTATGTTTACAAATATTTTTGAATATATGATTGAAGATGTTTTTAATGTAAGTGATGAAAATACTAGAGAAAAAATTATTCTTGCACTTTATATATTTACTTATTTTCTTGCAGGCTTTGAAGTTGTTTACCATGCCTTGACAAATATATTAAAGGGTAAATTTTTTGATGAAAACTTTTTGATGTCTATTGCTTCTATAGGTGCTTTTTTTATAGGCGAAAGAAATGAAGCTTTAGGTGTTATGATATTTTATGGAATAGGTGAATATTTACAAAGTCTTGCAGTTGCGCATTCAAGAAAAAATATTGAAGATTTAATGGATATTTGCCCTGAAATTGCACATTTAAAGACAGACAAAGGCCTTATTGACCTTGCTCCTGAAAATGTGGAAGTGGGGGCTACATTAATTGTTAAGGTTGGTGAAAAAATACCATTAGATAGTGAAGTTATTGAAGGTGAATCTTTTGTTGATACAAAGGCTTTAACTGGTGAATCCGTGCCTGTAAGAGTTTCAAAAGGCTCAACACTCTTATCTGGTTCAATAAATACACATGGGCTTTTAGAAATAAAAGTCTTGAAAACATTTAGCAATTCTACTGTAGCAAAGATTTTAGACTTGGTTCAACATGCAGCAGCAAAAAAAGCAAAAAGCGAAAAATTTATTACAAAATTTGCTAAATATTACACACCAGTAGTAGTTATATTAGCTATATTGGTTGCTTTTATTCCACCTTTATTTACTGAAGCTTCATTTGAAAATTGGCTTTACCGAGCTTTAACTTTTCTTATTATTTCATGTCCTTGCGCATTGGTGCTTTCAATTCCAATCACATTTTTCGGTGGTATTGGTGCAAGTGCAAGAGCGGGTATTTTAGTAAAAGGTGGCAACTATTTAGAAAGTTTAAAAGACGTAAAAACTTTAGTTGTTGATAAAACGGGCACGCTCACAAAAGGCGTTTTCACTGTACAACACATTGAGGCTATAGGCATTTCTCAAGAAGACCTTCTTGCTCTTGCTGCAAGTGTTGAAGTTAATTCAAATCACCCAATTGCACAGTCTATATTAAAAATTTATACTGGCCCATTGGAAGAATGTATGCAAGTGCAAGAAATTGCTGGTAAAGGCATGATAGCACAAATGGGTACAAAAGAAAATTTTGATACAATATATATAGGAAACAAGGCCTTACTTTCAGAAATAAATATTTCAATAAACGAAGAATTTACACAAACAGCTATATATATTGCAAAAAATAATATATATTTAGGTTATATTCTTATTTCTGATGAACTAAAAGAAGAAGTGAAAAATTCTCTGCAAAAAGCAAGAAATGCAGGCATTGAAAAAATCATCATGCTCACAGGCGATAATAAAAATATCGCAAAGGCGATAGCAAAAGAACTTGCTATTGATGAAGTGCATGCCGAATTGCTTGCCCACGAAAAAGTTTTTGAGCTTGAAAAAATAATGAATGAAAGAAATAGCTTAAAATCAAAAACAGCCTTTATTGGCGACGGAATCAACGACGCTCCTGTGCTTTCACGAGCTGATATTGGCATAGCAATGGGGGGCATTGGTTCAGATGCTGCTATTGAAGCTGCTGATATTGTTCTTATGAATGATGATATAGCTAAAGTTGCAACTTCATTGAAAATTGCAAAGAAAACTAGAGAAATAGTAATTCAAAATATAGTATTTGCACTTGGTGTAAAGGCTATTATTATGCTGCTTGCAGTATTTGGTATTACTTCTATTTGGTTTGCTATTTTTGCAGACGTTGGCGTTGCACTCATTGCTGTAGCAAATGCTATGCGTGCTATGTTGGTGAAATAGTAAGCTTTATAATCAAGTTAACGCAAAAAGCACAATTTAAAAAAATTGTGCTTTTTGTTTATTTTATAAAAATACTATTTAAAAAAGTTATAAATACTAATATCTATACATTGATTCCTGCAACAGCAAGAGCTTTTTTAAGTGCTGGAATTTGTTCTTCTTTCATGCTGCATAATGGCAGTCTAAACTCAGCTTCCATCTTGCCCATAAGGTGTAATGAGGTTTTTGCTGGAACAGGGTTTACGTCCATGAACATAGCTCTATGAACACTTTGTAACATATAGTGGATTTCTTGTGCTTTTGCTAAATTATTATTTTGGAATGCTTCGTATAAGTCAGCCATAGCTCTTGGCACAACATTAGCAGAAACAGAAATAACACCAGCTGCACCAATAGATAATGCTGGTAGCAAGTTGAAATCATCACCAGTTAAAAGGCATATTTTTTTGTTGCAATATTCAATCATGTCAGATATTTGAATAATATCACCAGCCGCTTCTTTTATGCCAATAACATTTGGAAGTTCTTTTGCTATGCGAGCTATTGTTTGCGCTGTCATATTGACGCCAGTTCTAGATGGAACATTATAAGCAAAGATTGGAAGGGCTACAGCTTTAGTAATAGCTTCAAAGTGTCTGAATAAGCCTTCTTGAGATGGTTTATTATAATAAGGGCTAATGTGTAGTGCCGCATCAGCGCCAGCTTCTTTAGCAAATTTTGTGAGATTTATTGCTTCATAAGTGTTGTTAGAACCAGCACCTGCAATAATTGGCACTCTGCCATTTACTTGTTCAATACAAATACGGATAACTTCTTCGTGTTCTTTATGTGACAAAGTTGCAGACTCGCCTGTTGTGCCGCAGGGAACAAGACCATGCACACCTTGATTTATTTGCCATTCAATGTGATTTCTATAGGCAGCTTCATCTACTTTTCCGTTTTTAAATGGAGTGACAAGTGCTGTGATGATTCCTTTAAACATAATTAACCTTTTTGCCTTATCTCAGTGTTTATTGTTTATCTTCATGTATTTACTAGTTTAAATTAAGTAAATAATGAAGAACATGCCAAAAGAGCACGTGCTATTCGTGATTAAAAATATAAGTGAGTTTTGAATTTAACACAAGCAAAAAAAGCTCTTGTAGAGAAGAGCTTGTTTATAAGATTTTTTAAAATTTTCTTAACTTATAACTAGATAAAAAGATATTAAATTACAAAAAACTTATAAAACAGGGGTAGAATTTATACATCATTATAAAAACAAGCTCAAAAGCATTTGGAATTAAATGTATAAATTCTAACGCTGTTTTATAGGCAAATAATTTAATGTTCTAGTTCTCAAAAAAGCTAGAAAATAAATATGATGTATATTTAACTATGTTAAATATATGCCTTTAAAAATTTAGTCGTTGAGGTAATCTTTAAGTTCTTTACCAGGACGGAAGAAAGGTAATCTTTTTGATTCAACCTTTACTTGTTCGCCAGTACGTGGGTTTCTACCTGAGTATCCTTCGTATTCTTTCACTTTGAAAGAACCAAAACCACGAATTTCTACTCTGTCGCCTTCTAACATCGAATCTTTCATTGTATCAACGAAAGTATTAACAACTGTTGTGGCTTCATCAGTTGAGATATTAGATTGTTCCGCTAGTGCTTTAATGAGTTCACTTTTATTCATAATTAACTCCAATATCGTTTTATTTTTATGCTAAAATAATAATATCAAAAAGCTATAATAATTGCAAGTGTTTTTATAAAATCATTTTAAAAAAGCTAATAAAATAAGATATTCAGCAAAGTGTTGATTTAAAGAGTTTTTTTCTTTATTTTAGCATACTTGCAGAAATAAGAATAATAGTTCTTGTTTTTATTTAAGATTTTGACTTTGTGTCGATTTTAACATTTTCGGCAATTTCTTGAGCTAATGTTTTGATGAGTTTTTCGTTTTCGCCTTCAAGCATGACACGGGCAAGTGGTTCAGTTCCAGAATAACGAAGTAGAACTCTGCCTTTGTTTTTGAGTTTTAGTTCAGCGTCTTTAAGTGCTTTTTTCACATTTGGACATTTTTCAAATGGAATTTTTTCTGTCACTTTAACATTAATAAGTTCTTGCGGATAGAGTTGCAGTAAGTTAGCAAGTTCTGAAAGTGGTTTTTGTTGCTCTTGCATGATTTTTAGCGTTTGTAATGCAGCAAGAAGACCATCACCTGTTGTAGAATAATTGTGGAAGATAAGATGTCCTGACTGCTCGCCACCAAAGCTTGCTTTGTGCTGTCTCATAGCCTCTACAACATATCTGTCGCCTACATTTGCTCTGATGAGCTTGCCCTTTCTTTCGTTCATAAACACTTCAAGAGCCATGTTTGACATAACCGTAGATACTAGAATTTTCATATTTAATTCATTTTTTTGTAGCATATCATTTGCACACAAAGCCATAATCTGATCGCCATCTAATATATTGCCTTTTTCATCAACCAATACTAATCTATCGGCGTCACCATCGAGGGCAATTCCTATATCTGCTCGTAATTCAAGAACTTTTTCTTGAATTAATTCAGGGTGAAGAGAACCACAATTATGGTTAATGTTTGTGCCATTAGGATCTGTTGAAAATTTGAAAACTTCAGCACCTAATTCTTCAAGTGCAAGAGGGGCAACCTTGTAATTTGCTCCATTTGCACAGTCAATAACAATTCTAAGGCCTGCAAGTGAAAGATGTTCTGGGAAGGAATTCTTCAAATAAACTATATACCTACCAGGAGCATCTACTATTTTATAGGCTCTACCAAGATTTTGTGCTTCAGGATAATGCCAAAGAGCTTCGCTGTCTAAAGCAAGTTCAGACATCTTGTCTTCTATAGCGTCTGAAAGTTTGTAGCCGTCTTTATCAAAAAACTTAATTCCATTATCTTGAAATTGATTATGTGAGGCTGAAATCACAATACCAAAATCAGCACGCATATTTCTTGTTAAAAAAGCAAGAGCAGGCGTAGGCAGCGGGCCAACTTGATACACATGCATGCCAGCCGCACAAAGTCCAGCAGTGAGCGCGGATTCAAACATATAGCCAGAAAGCCTTGTGTCCTTACCTATAATAACTTTATGTCTGCTTTGGCTATTTCTAAAAAGTGTGCCAGCCGCAAGACCTAGCTTTAAAGCCATGTCTACAGTCATTGGGAAGGTGTTAACTTCGCCTCTCATGCCATCTGTTCCAAAAAGTCTCATACTCTTTTCTTTTCCTTATCTGTCTAAGATTATTAACTCTCTCAGATTATTATCTATCTTAAATCTTTTTGCCCAGTTGCTTGCATTACATTTTGCCAGTATTGGGATTTTGTATTTAATGTTCTTCTTTTCTTTGTTACAATATCAAGTGGAATATGCACAAAATTATCCATAACCTTTGCTACAACCATATTCGTCTTCCCAGCCATTGCCGCATCAACAGCAAATCTGCCAAGAAAACCGCAATACACTCTGTCGTCTGAATTTGCCGGAACAGAACGTACTATGTAGCTTGGATCTATCAATTTTAATGTATATGAAAAATTCTTTTCTTTGAAATATTTTTTTATTTCGCCTGCTAAAAATTGTGCAATATCAACCAAGACAGGGTTGCCAGAAGCGTCAACTTGTCCAGTTCCCTCTAGAAGATGTTGGCCAGCTCCCTCTGCCACAACAATAACAGCATGTTTTCTTGTGAGCAATCTTTTTTCTAGTTCGGCTAAGAAGCCATTTTCACCATAGAGCTGAAATTCATGTTCTGGCACAAGTACAAAGTTTACCACACTGTAGGAAAGTGTTGCTTGTGCAGCAATAAAGCCAGATTCTCTGCCCATAAGTTTTACCAAGCCAATACCATTATGCGCACCAGAAGCTTCAACATGCGCTGCTTCAAGTGACTGCGTTGCCGCTTCAACAGCAGTGGCAAAACCAAAGGACTTTGGTACAAAATGTATATCATTATCAATGGTTTTTGGTATGCCAATAACAGAAATTTTAAGATTTCTCTCGCTCACTTCTTTATGTATGTTTTTTGCAGCCTTCATCGAACCATCGCCGCCAATCACAAAAAGAACGTTTACATTCATTCTTTCAAGTGTATCTACAATGTCTTCAGCTGCTTGCGGGCCTCGAGATGTGCCTAAAATCGTACCACCAAAATTGTGAATTTCAGAAACCTTGTCAGGTGTGAGTTCTAAAATTGTGTGTTGGTATTTTGAAATAAAGCCCTCTAAACCATATTTTATGCCAATAACAGAAGCAATTCCATAAATATGATAGCAAGACATAACAATAGCTCGTATCACATTGTTTAATCCAGGGCATAAGCCACCGCAAGTCACAATGGCACATTTTGTTTGGTTTGGGCTAAAATAGTTTTTTTCCCTTGTGCCAGCAAGTTCAAAATCAAGATTAAAGTGCATTTCAGCATCTTGATCTAGCATATCGCCGCTTAGGGGAAGAGTAATTTTTTCATCAGTAATGTAAGGCGCTTTCGCTAAGTTTTCTATCTTAGCATTTCCAAGAGTATCAATGCTCGTGTCGTATTGCTCCAAGATATTCATAGGCTTTCCTTTTTAGTGTAGCTGACTACATATAATATAAGCAATAAAGCTTAGGCTGTCAAATTTATAGCTTTTTATTTTGTGGTTTTATTTTATTTTTTATTTCTTTTTTTTGCCTTCGGCGACCAAAGGACTACCGTCCTTTGGAAACCTTTACAGTGAGCGGTTAAGCGATAGGTATAGTGAATAAATATTTTTTTGTTTATATTTCATTTTAATTTTTTTTTGTTTGCGAAAAAGTTTTGCCTTTGGCAAATACTGTTTCGCGTTAAAAACCATAAAAAAAGTGCCTTTTTTTATGGTGGCTAAGGAATGAGTATATTCATAGTTGTATGTAATTCATTCAACTCTCATAATTTATTCCTTTCTATAAGGAAAACATTCCCAAGCTTTGCTTTGGAAATGTTTATATAAATATTTCATATTTCACGATTACACAAGTATAACTAACTGAATATACATCATTAAAAAAACACCATGCGAACGCAGTGAACATGGAAGAGTAAATCTTATTCGTAGATATAATTTTATAAATGAGTGGGTTTAAATTTTAAAACGGAAAAGTATTTATGAGCGTAGCG
>CAYJHN010000068.1:0-9182 GCA_964369985.1 uncultured Desulfovibrionaceae bacterium
TTTCAGAACTTTCACAAATGCGTGAAGTTTTACTTGCTGGAGCTGAAAAAATTTCGCTCAACTCGGCTGCTGTAAAAAATCCAACTCTTATTTCAGAGGGGGCTTATGCCTTTGGCTCGCAAGCTGTTGTTGTAGGCATGGACGTGCTGAAAGTAGGCGAAAGTAAAGAAATTCCATCTGGTTATGAAATAGTGATACACGGTGGTAGAACAAAGATGGGCATTGACGCCTTAGAATGGGCTATACGCTGTGAAAAACTAGGAGCAGGGGAGATCTGCCTCAATTCAATCGATGCAGACGGCATGAAAACAGGCTACGAGCTCAATCTTACAAAGATGATATGCGATGCTGTGAAAATTCCTGTTATTGCTTCTGGCGGAGCTGGTGAACCAAAACACTTAGCAGAAGCCCTACAAGTAGGTGCAAGTGCAGCCTTAATCGCTTCTATTGTGCATAATAACGAATATAGCATGCAAGAAATTAAAGACTATTTGCACAAAGACGGAGTTAAGGTACGTCTTTAATATAGTAAAAGTGAGCGAAGCGAACAAAGGCTTTAGCGAGCGAAGCAAGAACCACGCTTCTTGCAAGCGAGGTTTCGTTCACAGCGTGACGAAACAAATTAGATGTAAGATGGTGTTAAGGTAAGATTATAGTTTTTATATTATTATTTTATATTTTATAACGTGCGGAGAGTTATCTTCGCACTTTTTTTATATCTATTAAATTTAAAGAAACTTTTACAAGCGTGACAAATGTCACAGTAGAAAGCAATAAAGTCTTCTACTTTTACTCTAGTGTTTAGGGTGTTTTTAAAATTCTTTCTTGAAAGTTGGTAGATGAAAGTATGAAAGTAGAAAAAATAAAAACAATACTTTGTTTTTTTGCAGCTTTTCTTGCAATTCTTGTTAATGCGGCTCATTTTTTAAGGTTTTGGAACTTAGGCTATGTGTTTACTATTCTTTCTTTTCTTATACTGATGTTCTTTAGCTCAGCATGGATACGAAAAGCCTTAATTTTGAACTTTGCCCTATGTGCTCTAATGTGGATTGATCTTACTATAGATCTTGTGCAAATAAGAATGCAGGCAAATGAAAACTGGCTAAGGCTTGCAATAATACTTTCGGCTGTTGCACTTTATAATCTTTTTTGTGTGCATTTATTTGATACAGAGAGAATAAAAAAATACTTTTCCCAAAAGCAAGAAAGCTCTTCTCTTTCTCTTGCGGCATTTTGTCTTGTTTTTGTGACTTTTTATATTATTCACACAAAGGCTGGGCATATTTTACTTTTTAATAGAATTTATTCTGGTATGGGAATCCTGCAAGGCCTTATTTTAAGCCTTTGGGCTACCTATGTTGTGGGCAGACTATCAGAGAAAAGTGGAGCAAATGCCTTTCGTATGAAAATATGGCGATTTTTTTCTCTTGTTTTCTTTTTACAGTTTTTTCTTGCTCTTTTAGGCTATACTCTTTTTATGCTTAATCAGCACTTTCATTTGCCTGTACCAGCACTGATTATAGCTTCGCCTATTTTTAGAAGTGAAGGCTATTTTATGCTTATACTTTTTTCAGCCTCAATTCTTTTAATTGGCTCAGCGTGGTGCAGTTATCTTTGTTATTTTGGTGTGTGGGACGCTTACTACACTAAGAAAATACAGCCTATGTCAAAAGTTATTAAGGGCAAATATTTCAAGCTTCTCACCTTCTCGTCTACTTTATCTCTCTTGCTAGTTGTTGTAAGTTCTTACTTGCTAAGGCTTTTTCAAGTGCCAGCACAAACAGCTCTTTTGCTTGGGGCTTTTGTTGGTATTTTGATTATACCCTTTAATTTTATGTTTAGCCGTAAATATGGCTTCACCTCTTACTGCTATGCCTTGTGCCCACTTGGAGCTATTTCAACACGTATACGCTCTTTGCTTTTCTTTTTTACATGGAAAATAAAGTTTAGTGAGGCATGCACACTCTGTGGGAAGTGTATAAGGGCTTGTAATTACATGGCAATAGATAAAAATGCTTTTATAGCAAAACGAGCTCACTCTTCTTGCACTCTTTGTTTGAATTGTGTCAATGTATGTCCGCATAATGCTTGTATTTTAGAATTAAAGCCATTCTCGCTTTCAGCACAAAGAGCAAAAGAAATTTTCTTAGTGCTGATTGCAAGCTTTCATGCCACATTTTTAGGCGTAGCTATGATTTAATAAAAATAACACACTAATAATAGAGTGAAATTTAATATAGTATAAAATAAAAGAAAAAGGAGATTTTCTTATGTATTGTAATCAATGCGAACAAACAAATAAAAAAGCATGTCAAACACAAGGGATATGCGGAAAAACTGACAAAGTGGCATATGCACAGGATTTACTTATCTATAGTTTAAGATTACTTTCAAACACTTTATTAAAGGCAGAAGCAAAGAGTTTTACAGAAAGTAAAGAGATAAATCGCTTTATTGTGCATGCTTTATTTATGACTCTCACAAATGTAAATTTTAGCGAAGAAGTGATAGTCGAAAACACAAAAAAAGCAATTCTGTATAGAAAAAAACTTGCAGAATATCTAGGTTGTAAGCCTTTATACGACGATGAAGCTATAACAAAAGCTTATAATAAACTTGAAGAAGAATGTAAGCCTGTTGATAAACTTGCTGACGATGTTGACATAAACTCTGCCTTACAGATTCTTTTATATGGAGTAAAGGGCGTAGCTGCCTATGCTGATCATGCAGAAGTTTATGGAAAAAATGATATAGAAGTGTATGACTTCATAAAAAAAGCCTTAATTTTTGGTGTGATAACAGATGAAAATGTTGAAATAAGTTTAGAAAAAGCTCTTGATTTAGTGCTCGAATGTGGAAAGGCAAATCTAAGAGCAATGGAACTTTTAGAAGAGGGAAATACCGAAGCATTTGGGCACCCTATTCCAACAAAGGTTTCACTTGGCCACAAAAAAGGTAAGGCAATACTTATTACTGGGCATGATTTAAATGATCTCTATAACTTATTAAAGCAAACAGAGGGCAAGGGCATTAATGTCTATACACATGGCGAAATGCTTCCTGCACACGGCTATCCAAAACTCAAAGAATTTAGCCACTTTGCTGGGCATTACGGAACAGCATGGCAAAATCAAAAAAAGGAATTAATGGCTTTCCCTGGTGCTGTTTTGTTTACAACAAATTGTATTCAAAATCCTGCAGGCTATAGTGATAAAATATTCACAACTGGAGCTGTTGCTTGGGATAATCTTGTTCATTGCAATAATAGTGACTTTAGTCAAGTAATTGAAAAAGCTCTTGAATTAGATGGTTTTAGCGAAGATGTTGAGGGCAAAGAAATCTTAGTTGGTTTTGGTAGAAAAACTCTACTTGAAGCCGCTCCAGCTGTTCTTGAAGCAGTAAAAAGTAAGGCAATTAAGCATGTCTTCCTTGTTGGCGGTTGTGATGGTGCAAAAAGTGGGAGAAATTACTACACTGAATTTGTAGAAAAAACACCAAAAGACACGCTCATACTTACCCTTGCTTGCGGAAAGTTTAGATTTTTTGATAAGGAATTAGGAACAATAGGCGATTTTCCTCGTCTGCTAGATATTGGCCAATGCAACGATGCCTATGCGGCAGTTAAGCTTGCTTTAGCTTTAGCAGAAGCTTTAGACTGTAGCGTAAACGACTTGCCACTCTCGCTTGTTCTTTCTTGGTATGAACAAAAGGCAGTTTCTATTCTTCTTACCTTGCTTGCACTTGGTGTAAAAAATGTGAAGATTGGTCCAAGTTTGCCAGAATTTATTTCTGAAAATATATTAAAAATACTTGTTGAAAATTGGAATCTCAGCCCAATAGCAAGTGCTGATGAAGATATTGCAGAACTTATGGCTTAAGAGCAAGCTTCTTTGAATTTAGCTAGGATTTTAGGTAAAACTAGAAACAACAAAAAAAGTGCGGAGACTAATCTTCGCACTTTTTTTTAAAGGAATAGACTCCTACGTCGGGTTGAAACCCTCCTCAGAATGACGCACGGCAGGAACATTGCTTAAGTGTTAATCCCAAACATTGCACGCAGAGTAGGTCATTCTGAGTGAGCCTTTACTCTAAAGGCGAAACGTGAGAATCCATTTGCTCACATAAAAACTCAAACTCCACTAAGCTTTGCATATCCCGCAATCTCTCTAAGGCTTCTTTTTCCTGATGCGGAGAGTAAAAGACTTTTAAAATAGCTTGAAACTTATCTAGCACAGTAAAAAGTGCAAGATTATCATAGGCTTCAAGTAAAAATCTAAACATTCCCACTTGTGAAGGGGCTATCTTAATATATGTACAAGCAGACATCTTTGCTTGTTCATGCCATATTGTTTTAGCCATAATTACATATTTTTGTAAGCTTCTATGCTTTCAGCAGAAAAGCCTTTTGCTTGTGCAAAGCGTAAAATTTGTGATTGGGCGTTTTTCACTTCTTTAATGCGTATTCTAAAAACATCTTCTTTATCTTGTGTATAGATATCAAAAGCCATAAGCATAAGAGTGTCTACTCTACCAGTCATTTCCTTATATTGTTCAAAGGCTTCACTTGTAGAAAGAAGAGCCTTAACTGTAGTATATATATGCTCTTTTATTGCGATAAAAGGAAAAAGAGCTTGAGCAGGACTTAATTGCTGAATTGCTTGAAGTCGCATAAGTTCTTGCATATCGCGTATGATTTTTTCTTGCTCAATATCTTCACCCATGATGGCTTTAAAAAGCGAATTTGTTGTTGCTTTTATAATATGCCCAGCTGGATTTAAAAATTTATCGTCAACAGTACGAGATACTGCAACTGAGTCTATACCATGGTGTTTTAAAAATTCATTTAACCACAGTATAAGAATTTTTTCTTCTGATTTCTTACATTCTGTATACAACATTTATAAATCCTTATAGCGTCTAATAGCTTCCTACAGATCTTCACTGTGTCCGCAATTTTCGCAAAGTCTTTGTTTATTATTTCTGTTATTTTTTATGAAAGTGATAGGCTCATTACACATTGCACAAGGTTCTTTCACTGGTTCATTCCATGAAGCGTAATCACATTTTGGATAAGCGTCACAGCCATAGAAAATTTTACCGCGTTTGCTTGCTTTTTCGACAACATTACCGTCTTCACATTTTGGACATTTGATGCCAAGCAAATAAGGTGCTGCGTAATTACACTTTGGATAGTTAGAGCAAGCTTGGAATCGTGAACCTGTTCTTGCTCTTTTTAATACAACATCACCAGCACATTTAGGGCATGTACCAAGCACTTGCACTTCTGGCTTTACTCTTTCAACAAGATGAACCTTGCCGTGTTCGTCGCGTGTATAATCGGAAGTGAAATTACATTCAGGATAGCCTGAACAAGCGAGAAATTCGCCCATTTTACCAAATTTCACTACTAATGGCTTCTTGCACTCTGGGCAATCAATGCCAGCTTCAATGCCAGCCTTCATCTGTACCATTGACTTTGTTGCAAGCTCTAAAGCTGGGTTAAAATCTTTGCTGAAATCTTTAAGTAAGTTTACCCAACCAAGATCTCCCTCAGCAACTTTATCAAGCCCGTCTTCCATTTGCGCTGTGAAAGAAACATCCATAAGTTTCGGGAAGTTAGTGTTAAGCTGAGTAACAACAATATCACCTAAATCTGTAGGGATAAAGTGCTTATCTTCTTGCTTTACATATTCTCTATCTTGCAAGGTAGAAATAATAGTAGCATAAGTAGAAGGTCTGCCAATGCCTAATTCCTCTAACTCTTTTACTAATGAGGCTTCAGTGTAACGGCTTGGAGGCTGTGTGAATTTTTGCTCCTTTGTGAGTTCAGCACAAAGAAGATTTTCGCCAACATTAAGTTGTGGCAAAATAGTATCGTCGTCGCTAGATGATTTAGCATCAAGAGCTAAATAACCAGGAAATAAGATTCTTTGCCCTTTTACTTTCCATTGTGTTGAAGCACAATTTACTAAAACATTTGTATCGTGGAATCTTGCTGCAGCCATTTGGGAAGCAAGAAATCTTGTCCATATCAATTTATATACTTTATACTGATCTGCTGAAAGATCGTCACGAATAGAGTCTGGGTGAATAGTCACGTCTACAGGTCGAATAGCTTCGTGAGCATCTTGTGCAGCGCCCTTTGTTTTGAAGAAATTACCCTTGCCTTTGCCGCCAACATGTTCTTTGCCAAATTCTGCTTCAATATAGCCTAAAGCCGCATTTCTTGCTTCATCAGCAATACGAACAGAGTCCGTACGCATATAAGTGATAAGAGCAGTTGTTCCTCTGTCGGTTAAATCAATACCTTCATAAAGCTTTTGTGCTGTTTGCATAGTACGCTTTGCCGCAAAGGAAAGTCTTTGGTTGGCAATTTGTTGCAATGTTGATGTGATAAATGGCGGAGGGGCAGAACGGGAACGTTCTTTTTCTTCAATGCTAGCAATAAGCCACGGATTTTGCTGAATTTCTTTCTCAAGAGCCATTGCGGCATCAGCATTTGGTACATGTGCTTTTTTGTTATTTATTTTTGCAAGCTCAGCTTTAAATGGCTTTGCTTTTGCTTCATCTTTCTTGAGTAAAGCTTTGAAATTCCAGTATTCTTCTGAAACAAATGCCTTTCTTTCGTTTTCTTTATCGACAATTAATTTTAACGCAACTGACTGCACTCGGCCAGCTGAAATACCTCTTTTTACCGTCTTCCATAATAAAGGTGAAATTTTATAACCAACTAATCTGTCAAGCACACGTCTTGCTTGTTGAGCGTCAAAAAGATGTGTATTAATTTGCCTAGGGCTTTTTAATGCCTCTTTAACAGCCTTTGCTGTGATTTCGTTGAATTGAATACGGCGTATATCTTCTGTTGAACCTTTAATGCTTTCAGCAATATGCCAAGCAATAGCCTCACCTTCTCTATCAGGATCGGGAGCAAGGTAGATAGTTTGTGCTTTTTGTGCAGCGGCTTTTAATTCGCTGACAACTTTTTCCTTTCCTTTAATAGTTTCGTATTGAGGAGCAAAGTCGTGCTCTTCGTCTACACCCAAACTCTTGGTTGGTAGATCGCGTATATGCCCAACACTTGCCTTTACAGTGTAGTCTGCACCAAGGAATTTCTTGATAGTTTTTACTTTTGCAGGAGACTCAACTATGATAAGATTTTTAGCCATTTTTCCCTCAATTTAATTGTCTTTATAAGAGTAAGTAGTGTATACTTTAGTACTTGTCAAGGAAAAGAAAGAAAAAGAGATGATAAAATAATTGAGACAAATAGTGCACAAATTTAAAGAATAGTGCTTTATGTTAATATGTGACAAGGCGAGAAATCCCCTTTTTTCATGGGATATTTTGCGTAAAAAAACAAAAAAATAAAAATTAAAAAAAAATTAAAAATTTAAAAAACACTCATTGAGTGCTCAAACAGGCTCTAGTGCTGATTAAAGTGAAATTAGCGAGAATTTAAGATTAAAATAAGTACTAGACAAGGTCAAGCTCTTGTGATATGAAACTCTGAGATATAGAATTTGTCTCTTTATTCAACAAAAAATTTGTGTGTTTTGGGAAAAAAATAGGAAACACACTCAGGAGATTACAATGGCAAATAAATGGAAAACTATGGACGGTAACACTGCAAGTGCTCATGTTGCTTATGCTTTAAGTGATGTTAGTGCTATTTACCCAATCACTCCATCTTCAACAATGGCGGAATTAGCTGAAGAATGGGCTGCTTCAGGCAGAAAAAATGCTTTAGATCAAGTTTTAGCAATCCATGAAATGCAATCAGAAGCTGGTGCAGCTGGTGCTGTTCACGGTTCACTTGCAGCTGGTGCTCTTACATCAACATTCACAGCATCACAAGGTCTTTTACTCATGATTCCTAACATGTATAAGATCTCTGGTGAATTATTGCCTGCAGTATTCCACGTTTCTGCACGTGCTATTGCTGCTCACGCTCTTTCAATCTTTGGCGATCACCAAGACGTTATGGCAGCTCGCCAAACAGGTTTTGCCTTCCTTTGTTCAAACTCACCACAAGAAGCAATGGAC
This sequence comes from uncultured Desulfovibrionaceae bacterium, assembly GCA_964369985.1. GTDB lineage: Bacteria > Desulfobacterota > Desulfovibrionia > Desulfovibrionales > Desulfovibrionaceae > CAYJAZ01. Next base: position 8,044 of record CAYJHN010000068.1, read on the forward strand.
TTAGCTTTAGTAGCTCACTTATCAGCTATTGATTCATCAGTTCCATTCTGTCACTTCTTTGATGGTTTCAGAACTTCACACGAAATTCAAAAAATCGAAGTTATCGACTATGATGACATTAAATCAGTAGTAAACTGGGATAGAGTTCAAGATTTCCGTGATCGTGCTATGAACCCAGAACACCCACATCAACGTGGTACAGCTCAAAACCCTGATATTTACTATCAAGGCCGCGAAAGAGCAAATCCTTTCTACAACGAAGTTCCTGGTATTGTTATGGACGCAATGAAACGCGTTAAATCAATCACAGGCCGTTCATATAAATTATACGACTACTACGGACATGCAGAAGCTGACAGAGTGATTATCGCAATGGGCTCAGCATGTGAAACTATTGAAGAAGTAGTAGATTATTTAAATGCACAAGGCCAAAGAGTAGGTCTTGTGAAAGTTCGTTTATACCGTCCTTTTGCTGCTGAATACCTTTTACAAGCAATTCCAGCAACAGCACAAACAATCACTGTGCTTGACAGAACAAAAGAACCAGGTGCTCTTGGCGAACCATTATACTTAGATGTAACAACAGCATTTGCTGAAGCAAATACAATGCCTTCACTTCTTGCTGGCCGTTATGGTTTAGGTTCAAAAGAATTTACACCTGAAATGGCAAAAGCTGTTTTCGACAACATGCTTTCAATGGCTCCTAAAAACCACTTCAACGTTGGTATTGAAGATGACGTTACTTTATCATCATTAGAAACAGGCGAAATCCTTACAACAGTTTCTGACGATACAGTACAATGTATGTTCTTTGGTTTAGGTTCTGACGGTACTGTTGGTGCTAACAAGCAAGCTATCAAAATCATTGGTGATAACACTGATATGTACGCACAAGGTTACTTTGCATACGATTCAAAGAAATCAGGTGGTTTCACTGTTTCTCACTTGCGTTTTGGTAACACACCTATCAAATCAACCTACCTTATTACACAAGCTGACTTCATTGGTTGCCATAAATCAGCCTATGTAAATATCTACAACGTATTAGAAAACATCAAAGAAAACGGCACATTCTTATTAAACTCTGAATGGTCAAGCGTGAAAGACATGGAACGCGAACTTCCAGGTCACATGAAGCG
>CAYJHN010000069.1:0-8966 GCA_964369985.1 uncultured Desulfovibrionaceae bacterium
AGGCGTACAAGTAAATATCTTGCTTGTTCAAGGAACTATTGTTACACTATTAGCAGTCATGTTTGTTTTATTGCCTTCTGTGCAGGCAGCCTACCAGATTTTATCCGCCTTGACGATAACCCTCTATCTTATCATGTATATGCTGATGTTTGCAGCCTATATTAAATTGCGTATTTCTCAGCCACAGGTAAAAAGATTTTTTAAAGTACCTCTTGGTACATTTGGTGCGTATTTCTTTGGTTTATTAGGTTTTTTTGCTTCATTACTTGCTTTTTTCTTTGGCTTTTTTCCGCCTTCGCAGATTTCTGTTGGCTCGCCTATACTTTGGATAGCCTTGCTTGTTGTTGGTAACTTGCTTGGTGTTGTTATTCCTCTAACTATTTACAAAAATAGAAAGAGCCATTGGAAGGTAGATGCAGAGGGCTTCGCTCCTTTTTCTTATGAAAAATTAGATGAAATAAATAAATCATAAAGGGGATTTAGTATGCAGAAATCTACAATTTTAGACGATGTTTTTGCAAGAGTTGAATTAGCAAAATCTTTACCAAAATTTGAAATGCCAAAGAACGAATCTTCAGCAAAAGTTGTATACCAAGCAATACACGACGAATTAATGCTTGACGGCAATGCAAGGCAAAATCTTGCTACTTTTTGCCAAACTTGGCTTGATGAAGAAATTCATACGCTTATGGATGAATGTCTTGATAAAAACATGATTGATAAGGACGAATATCCGCAAACAGCTGAAATTGAACAACGTTGTGTGCATATATTGGGTGATTTATGGAATTCGCCAGAGCCTAAAACAACTGTGGGCTGCTCGACAACAGGTTCAAGTGAAGCAGCCATGCTTGGCGGGCTTGCTTTGAAATGGCGTTGGCGTGAAAAAAGAAAAGCAGAAAATAAGCCCTACGATAAACCAAATCTCGTCACTGGGCCTGTGCAGATTTGCTGGCATAAGTTCTGTAAATATTGGGATATAGAACATCGCGAAATTCCAATGGATAAGGGCAGACTTATTATGAATGCCGAAGAAGTGATGAAATATGTGGACGAAAACACTATTGGCGTTGTGCCAACACTTGGCGTGACATATACAGGGCAATATGAGCCTGTTGAAGATGTTTCTAAGGCATTAGATTTATTAGAAAAACAAAGTGGTATTGATATTCCTATTCATGTAGATGCGGCTTCTGGTGGTTTTTTAGCTCCCTTTATTCATCCAGATTTGATTTGGGATTTTCGCTTAGAAAGAGTGAAGTCAATAAATGCTTCTGGGCATAAATACGGCCTTGCTCCTCTTGGTGTAGGCTGGGTGATGTGGCGAGAAAATAAAGATTTAGCAGAAGATTTACGCTTTAATGTCAATTATTTAGGCGGTTCACTGCCAACTCTTGCTTTAAATTTTTCACGTCCTGCAGGGCAAGTAATAGCACAATATTATAATTTCCTCAGACTTGGCAAAGAAGGCTATAGAAAAGTGCAACAAGCTTCTTACGATGTAGCTAGTTACATTGCAAGCGAAATTGCAAAGATTGATATTTTTGAAGTGCTCTACGATGGGAAAAATGGTATTCCAGCTATGCTTTTCACATTAAAAAAGGGCGAGCATGACTTTAATCTCTATTCTTTGTCTGAATTTATGCGTGCACGCGGCTGGCTTATTCCAGCTTATTCAATGCCGAATAATTGCACTGACTTAGTTGTTATGCGTGTTATGGTGAAGCACGGTTTTAGCATGGATATGGCCATGCTTATGATTGAAGATCTAAAAAGAGCGCTTAAGCTTGTGCATCACAAATCAGAACATTTTAAAGCGGCTAATCATTCAGGAAGATAGTTTGTTCTTCTTTTATTAAAATAAAAAATCTCAATATTTTCTAATATTGAGATTTTTTATCTTTATTTTTAAAACTATACAAATATATCAACACTTTCTTCTGTTGGAATAGGAGGGGCAGCTGTAAACTCTTCTCTATTAAAGATTTCATCAAATTCTTTATCGTCTTTTTTAGATTCGAGTTCAGTTTTTTGCTTTGCTTCTTGCTTTTCCACTTTTTCAGTGTTTTGTGGATTTTCGCTAGAAGCGACATTGTTAACGTTATTTGCATTAGTAGCATTGTCCATATTTTCTTCAAGATTATCAACAACACTGTTACCTGCAAGGCTTTCTTCTCTGCCTTCTTCTGCTTTTTCTTTGATTTCTTCTAAATTTTCTTCTTGTGCTTCTTTAGCTTGTTCTTCTTTTTGTGCGTTCATGTTATTTAACGCCGCTTCGTGGCTCTTTGTCATGTCATTCATAGTGACATAAGATTGCCCAAGGCTTTGCATAAAGGCAGCTTCTTCAAGAGAAGGTAGATCTTTTGCCGCATCTTTCTTTGCACTAGTTACTTCGCCTTTGCTATTATAGCTTGAAAGTTCTTCCATAAGGCTTGCTTGCGTGCTTGCTTGCATTTGCATTACAGATAAAGAAGCGACTAAGGCGTCTGATTTTTGAGAAATTTCTTCGATTTCTAACTGAGCCTCTTGTGCGATTAAAAGTTCTTCAACGCTCATCATGCTTGAAGATTCATCTTCTTTTTCTTTTCTTACTCCAGCTACGAGTTTTTGCGGATCAAGGGCTATTGAGTTCGAGTTGTTCATAATACTACTTGTCATCATAATATATTCTCCTTAAAATTGGAAATCTATAAATATGTACTGAGCCTATTACGTAAAACAAAAAATCCTTTCATACATTATTATCGACTTCTTTGTATTTATCTTTAGGGAAGATATAAACAAAAAGGCATCTAGAAAAAGTTAAGCATTATTCACATTATTCTAATTTATACTTTATCTACTAGAAATTATAGTATAAAAGTGAGCGTAGCGAACAAAGGCTTTAGCGAGCGAAACAAGAGCCACGTCTCTTGTAAGCGAGGTTTCGTGCACAGAGTGCCGAAACAAATCAGAATCACGTGAAGTTTTATTAAAGTCTTACACAAACTTTATTGTTTTTTTTCTTCTTCTTTAGGTACTTAGCGAGATATTAATAAAAAAGATTGATTTTAAATAAAAAAGTATGTTAATTCAGTATGATATGAAAAGGAAAAATGTTTTAAATATAAAAACATTCTTTTGAAAAAAGAATGTAATAAATGGAAAAAGCAAGCTTTAAATCATTGTATAAGGATAAAGCTTTTCAAAGTCGTCTACAGGCATAGGTTTTGCGTAATAGTAGCCTTGCACGGCATTACATCTTACCACACGAAGTGCGTTCACTTGTTCGGCTGTTTCAATGCCTTCAGCTACAACTTCCATATTTAAACTATGCGCTAGTCGTATAACACCGCCAATAACTCTATTTGTGCGTACGATATCGCCATTTTCATTGAAAAAGCTTTTATCTAGCTTTAATGTATGGGCTTTAAGACATTTTAATAAGCCAAGTGAAGAATAGCCTGCACCAAAATCATCAATTGATATTTTGAAGCCATTGGCATGTAGGTCGGCAAAAAGTTCTTGAATTATTTCTTCCTTACCTAGCATAGAAGACTCTGTGAGCTCTATATCAATGTAATTATGAGGGATTTTATACTTATCAACAATAGAAATAATTTTTTCTACAAGATTTGCTTGAATAAGATTTACACGTGAGAAATTTACTGAAATAGGAAGAATTTCACGTCCCGCATCTAGCCAAGTGCGAAGAGTTTTGCACACGCTTTCTAAAACAAATTCATCAAGTCGAATGATAAAGCCATTTTTTTCAAATAAAGGAATAAAGGAATCTGGATAAATTATTTGGCCATTTTTTCCAATCCACCTTATTAAGGCTTCTGCACCGATAATTTTGTCATTTGCAATGTCAAACTTTGGTTGTAAGTATATTTGAAATTCTTTTTCGCGTAAGGAATTTTCCATTTTATTAGTGAGCTCAACTTCTAAAAGCATTTGCATTTTTACCACTTTATCGTAATAGTGCACAACAGTAGATCTATTTTGCTTTGCAAGCTTGTGAGCAAGATTTACTTTATTGACAATTTCGTCAACGTCTGTTTCGCCTTTTTCTATTTGGTATTTACCGTATTTAAACGAAAGTTTATGCGAACCCAAATCATCGGCTAGCAGATTTCTGAAATATCTTTCATAAATAGGAAGTTTTTTATCTATATTATCTAAAAAATGGTTACCAGCAAAGATTAAAAATTCATCTGTATTGATTCTTGCAACAAGTAAAGTCGGTTCATCTATGCTTTCATATGCAGTTTTAGTTGTTTGCAAAACCTTATTGCCCACTTCAAAGCCGAAAAGCTCATTGATTATTTTAAAATTATCAATATCAAATTTCAAAATCGAAAATTTTTTATTTTTATTATTTTTTAAAATAAGTCCAATGTCTAGTTTGAATTTAAGCAAATTTGGTAGTTTTGTTAATGGGTCATAGTAGGCAGCTTGCTCTAAAGAACGGAGTAAGGAGGTTCTTGTAAACCATGTATAGGCTGTTAATCCTAGCAAGATAACAAGAATAATGCCTGCTACAGAGTTGATATTTTTCGCTGCTTCTGCAAGAGAACTATTGATAATATTATGATTTACACTTACTGCTAAAATCCAATCAGTCATGTCGATAGGTGTGTAAATAAGTATTTTATCTGTTCCATCTTTGCTATAATTAAAAGCACCACTGTTTCCTCTTTTTGCATCATTTAAAGCTGCTTGAGCATTTTCTATTCCTAGAACTTCAAGGTCTTCAGTAGTTACATTTGTGGCAGAAGAGTGGCTTTGGCTATTAGTAAAAATGATGTTTAATGCAGTGTCTAAAAGAAAAACATAACCATTACCTTTTGTTATCTTGCTTACTGCCTCTTCAAAATTTTCCATAGAGGCTTGAGAATACAAGACACCAAAAACTTGATTATCATTTTTAACAGGCACTGCAAGTTCAAAACTAAGTTCGCCTTTAGAATTAGTTAGATGAGGCTTTGAAACGACAAAGTCTTCTTTTAATGCATGCCTAAATGTATTATTTTTTGAAAAATCGTATTTTTCGCCTTTTTCGCCTTGGGGTGCGATAGCAAGGCCATTAAGATCTACATAAAAAAGAGAGTCAAATTCTTCAACTTGTGATTGACTGTTTAGAAAATCAATAATACTTGCATCATAAGCATTATCGGTAGGTATATGTTTAGCGAGGGTATTGAGGTCTTTTTTGTTTTCAGCAAGAATGTTTTCAAGCATAATTTCAAGCTGTTGACATGTTTCATGCATTTCATTGCGATTTGCTATGCTTATTTCTTCGTCTACAACAGAAGAATACCACTGCACTAAACTCACAACAACATAGGTTGTTAAAAGAAAAGAAACTAGGGTAAAATTATTAGTAAAAAACCTTTTAACACTCACATTCATAGAACTCTCATTTATAAAGCAGAATAATATATACTTCGGAAAGGGATGTTGCAAAATATAAGAACGAACTATTCTAAATATACACGTTAACTTTCAAATAAGTCAATAAGTTTCGATAAAATTCTTTTTTAGTCTTTTTTTAATCAATTTCTAGATTTTTTCTTTGACTTTTTTCTTTATTTTTCTTGTAAAAGTTTGTTGTTTTATATAATTTTCTTTCTTTTAAATACTTTTCTTCTCTTTTATTTTGTGTTATTCTATGTTTACTGTAGTTTAAGGTGGTTTTTTTTATGCTTGAAAAGTTTTTTGATTTGAATGGGCATAATACTGATGTAAAAACAGAATTTTTTGCTGGTATTACAACCTTTATGACAATGTCGTATATTCTTATGGTGAATCCGACAATGCTTGCCTCGACGGGTATGGATCCTTATGCTGTTTTTTCTGCAACAGCCATAAGTGCAGCCCTTGCTACTTTGATAATGTCTCTTAGGGCTAACTTGCCTATAGCTCTTGCTCCTGGAATGGACTTGAATGTGCTTTTTATCCTTGTTGCAGGGCAGATGGGCTATACATGGCAATTTGTTTTAACTGCTTTACTTATTGAAAGTATTCTCTATATTATTCTTTCGCTCACTCCTTTTAGAAATGCTGTAATTCGCTGTTTTCCACCGCAGATTAAAAATGCGATTTGTGTTGGAGTAGGTTTGTTTATAACCTTTATTGGTCTTAGAACAGCAGGCATAGTTGTGGCTGATCCTGTAGGTCTTATTAAGCTTGGCGATATAGCTTCGCCTTCTTTTCTTGTGACAGCTATTGGTGTTATCAGTATTGGTTTTATGCTTATACATCGCTTTAAATGTGCTTTACTTATTGGGATTTTAATTAGTTCATTTGCTGCAATTCCACTTGGAGTTACTTCTTATTCTTCTTTTGATATGCCTGATCTTTTTGTTATTCCTTCGCTTGCACCAGGTTTTATGCAATTTGAGTGGAATAATGTTTTTTCATTTGATATGTTTAAAGTGGTTGTGATGTTTCTTTTTGTTGATATTTTTGGAACAACAGGAACCTTTATTTCTTTAGCGACTAGAGGGAAGTTTTTTGATAAAGAAGGCAAAATACCTAAGGCAAGATCTGCTTATTTAGCGGACGCAATAGGCACGCTTTTAGCTTCAATCTTAGGCACTTCGCCAGTGACTTCTTATATTGAAAGTGCTACAGGCATAGAGGAAGGTGGGCGAACAGGGCTTACAAGTTTTACTGTTGCAATGCTTTTTCTTGTTTCCTTATTTATAGCACCAATATTTCTCTTTGTGCCAAGCCAAGCCAGTTCTGCTGCTCTTATTATGGTAGGTATATATATGATTGTTCCAATTAGAGAAATAAACTTTAAAGACTATCTTTATGCAATTCCAGCCTTTATTGCTATTGTTGTAATGCCAGCAAGTAATAGTATTGCGGATGGAATTATTTTTTCTTTGATAAGTTTTGTTGTGCTTGCCTTTCTTACAAATAGAAAAAATCATCTTTCTAAATTAGCTATAATTATTGCCTTGCTTTGCATGTTAAAATATATATTTATTTACTAAATTCCAAAACATATATTAAAATAAAAAACATATCTCAAACTCTTGCTTGAGATATGTTTTTTATTTTTATTCTATAAGTTATTTCTATCTTTTATATATGCAAGCTAGATTTTTCCAGAACGGAAGTTATCAATAACGCTTGAAAGGCTTTTTGCTGTGTCTAGCATGTCTGTAACAGCCTTTTCAGCACGAACTTCGCCAGCAGAAAGTTCTTTTGTTGCTTCGCTCATTCTATTGATATTTTCCATGATTTCTTGTGAACTAGCAGCTTGTTCTTCACTTGCAGAAGCTATTGAACGGATTTCGCTTGCTGTACTGTCAGCTAATTCTTCGATATTTGAAAGTGAAATAGAGGCTTGATCTACAACTTCTGAAGATTTACCAATAAAGTCAGCTGCATCACGCATAGCATTCATATTAGTATGTGTGCTTTCTTGAATACTTGTGATAGCAAGGTTAACTTGTTTTGTTGCTTCCATTGTTTTTTCAGCAAGCTTTCTTACTTCATCGGCAACAACGGCAAAGCCTCTACCTGCCTCGCCAGCTCTTGCTGCTTCGATAGCGGCATTCAAGGCAAGTAGGTTAGTTTGATCAGCAATATCACTGATAACATTCATAATAACGTCAATAGATTCTGCTTGGCCGCCCAATGCTTCAAGGCCTGCACGCATTGACAAGCTTTGCTCTTCAATTTCTTTCATATTAGAAATAACATTAATCATAAGCTTGCGGCCTTGTTGAGCTTCTGAGAAAGTGTTGTCTGCAAGGCTTGCTGTTTTTGCAGTGCTTGCTGCTACTTCAGTAACAACAGTGTTCATTTCATTTACAGAAGTGCTGATTTGGCTTAGACGCATATTTTGTGAAGTAGTAAGCTTTTCTGAAATTTCAACTTCTTCTATAAGAGCTGAAGTTGCACTATTTAATTTATCTACTACAAGGCTAATTTCTTCTGCGGCTTGTAAAATACCTTCACGTTTTGCATTTTCACCTTGAATTTTTGCATTTTCAGCTTCTTGTGCAGCAAGGCGAGATTGCTGTAAGGCATTTTCTGCTTCTTGCATTTTGTCGTTTGCTGTGCTGATAAGTTCTGAAAGCTTTGCTACCATTTCTAAAAGACTTTTTTGAAGTAAGGCAAGTTCGCCTTTGAAAAGTGAAGAATTTGTTGGAATAGCGTCAAGTTTGCCATTTGCAACTTCTTGTGATGCATTTGCAAGGATTTCAACTGGTTTTGCTATTGTACGAGCAAGAGCATAGGCAAAAATCATCATAATCGCAATTAAAACAATACCAGTTAATAAAATGCTTATAGTAATACCCATTGCGTCTTCATAAACTTCTGCTTCTTCTTGTAGCATAGCATAAGTCCAGCCCGCTTCGTCTTTATATACGTCTATGAGCCATTTTTTATTATCAAGCTCAATATTATCAAAATCCATTTTGTGGTCATTTGTATTAAGAACTTCTTTAAGTTCTGCAACAACACTTTGCGGAAGATCATCAAGAGTTTTACCAATCCAGCTTTCTGTGCCACCAACAGAGTGAGCACAAATGATTTGCTTAAATGGATTAACCAAGATCATATAGCCTGTTTTGCCAATTTTTGCAGCACTTACTTGTTTGTTTAATGTGTCAAGGCTGATATCAAGTGCAGCAGCACCAATCATTTGCCCATTGCTAATATAAGGAGTAACTACAGTTGTAACTGTGCTACCACTGTCAGAGAGGTAGGCATCGGTGACAATAGTTTTTCCTGCAGCTTTTGCATCAAGATACCAAGGGCGTCTGCTAGGATTAAAGCCTTCTGAAAGAAGATCATTAGGGGCTTGAGTAATACCTCCCTTATAGTTTGCAACATAAACAAGCAAATAGTTAGGGAAATTTTTATTCATATTGCTTAATTCATCAAAAAGTACTTTTTCATGCTCAGGAAGAGTAGAGCCATTGGTTCTTACATCACCTTTTATATCAATATAGACAGAA
>CAYJHN010000070.1:0-7187 GCA_964369985.1 uncultured Desulfovibrionaceae bacterium
TCCATGCAGGAGCTATTGAAATCCATGAAGCTTTTGCAAAAAGCTCTGTATGTGTTTTTTCTAAACTTTCAACAGTATCATTGTCAAAAGCAAAGAATAAAACGATGTCAGATTGCCAAGAATTTTTGTTTTGAAAACGAATTTCCATTATTTTCCTCTATATTAAAGCTAAAAAATTAATTCAGTTAAACATAATAATAAATATGTTTTCTTTTTCTGCACATATTGCTATCATGTTCGTTTCATTTCGTCAAATTTTCCCTTCAAATCAAATAAAAGAGAAGATTTGATTAATCTACAACTAAAATAAGAATTTATTAGCAAAGTGCAAGGATTTTATATTTGACCTTGAGAAAAAAAAAATGTAAACTGCAGCTAATAAACTAGGTTAACTATAACTTTTGGGGAAACTATGGCATCTACAGCAAATGCAACACAAGACAGTGATAACATCTTCGACTTAGAAGATATTGTTGAATTAACTGAAATTGTTCAAAGTAAGCCTTCAAAAAAAACTGAAGATAGCACAGAAGAGAGTGAAGACGATTTCGCTCTCAATGAACTTCTTAGCCAACTTGACGACGAAAACGACGAAGGCAATCAAGATTTAGTCGAAGCTCTTGCCAAAAAAAGTGCTGAATTTAATTCCACCCTAGATAGCAATCAGCAAACTCAAAACACAAATGCATCTAGAAGCTTTGATGCTTTAGATGACGATTTAGATGCTCTTCTTGATGGTGATACAACAAAGGAAGAAAATCCTCTTGATTTAGACGCTGAACTTAGCGCCTTACTTGACCTAGACGATGAAAACGATAATGATAAAGAGCTTGATATAGACGATCTAGATTCTTTATTAAACAATAATACAGCTGACGATAGTACGGAAAAACAAGAAATCAATACTGGTGCAAGCTCACAAGATGATGTTGACAGCTTAGACGACCTAGACAGTCTTTTCGAAGAAAAGGCAACTCAAAATACAGACAGCACAAATTCTTTCGACGATTTAGATAGCCTTTTAAACGAATCAAGTGAAAATAACACTACTGATTCTTTCGACGCTTTAGACGACTTAGACGCTCTACTCGCTGCTGAAAATGACACTGTAGAGCTCTCTTCTTCTACTAAAGAAGCTTTGAAGGAAGAGGAAAAAACAGAAATTGCAGCAGAAATACTTGAAACAGAACAAGAAAGTACAGATACTGAATTTGATGAACTTGACGCTCTTTTTGGCGAATTAGAAGAAGATCTTAATCCAACACAAAATGAAGAAGAAGTTTTAGCTAAACCAACAAAAGCAAAATCTAAAGAAGAAGAAGAGGAAGACAATTATCTTGAATTGATGAATTCTCTTGATCTTGCTACCCTCGAACACGAAGAAGAACTCAAAGAATCTGAAGAGTCTTCTGAAGCTATTGAAGAAGCAAATAAAACTACTGAAATAGCAGAAGAATTTGGCACATCAAACCTAGATTCTGCCATAGAACAAGATTCAAGCAAGGATTTAGACTCTCTAGATCAAGATCTAGATTCTTTTGATATTGACGCGCTCCTTGCTGAAAATGCTGAACCAGAAACTATTTCACAAGAGCCTGAGCCAACAGAAGAAAAAGTAGAAGAAAAAAGCAGTGCTGACAATGCAGACGATATTGATAGCCTTATAGAAAATATTGAAAATTCAAATCAAAATATTATTGAAGACTTCGATATTTTTGATCAAGAACAAAGCTCTCAAGAAGATGACGCTTCATTTATTGAAAAAGAAGCACAAAATATGCAAGAAATGCAAGTTGGCGACACAGAAGTTCTTAACGGACTTAATGAAGATGCAAATAGTGCCGAAATCACTGCAAAAATAAATAAAGCAAAACTTGAAGACACTGAATCTCTTACAGAATTTTCAGAAAAACTTTCTCAAGAAATTTCAAATGATATTTCAGAAATAGCACAAAGCGATGAAATAAGTGAACAGTCGGCAGAACTTTCTCAAGAGATTTCTATTGACGATCTCATGCATGAATTTGAAAAAAGTGAAAACAGCGAAAACAATGTTCCAAATAAAGAACAAGATGCTCCACAAAAGAAACAAACATCTATAGTTGTCACTGCAACAAAAACTATTGTTTCCTCTAAGAAAAAAAACGAATCAAGATCTGATATTTCAGCCACTACACAAGAGGCAAAAACAAAGAGAGAAAATGTAGACAAAGAAAAAGCTGAACCTGCAGTTGAAATAGCAGCAGAAGCTTTAGATATTACATACTATCAAGCTCAACTAGACATGCTCTTTTCAAGCTTTAGCACTTTAAATGACGAAGTAAAGTTATTAAAAGAAAGCAATATAGAAGTATTACAGGCAAACCAAGCAAGTAAAAGCCAAGCACAGAAAATTGAATTTGAAAATAATTTAAAATCCGAATTATCAGGCGTTAAAAACGAAATAAATGCATTAAGACTTGAAGCTGGCAAATTAAAGGACATAGCTGAAAGCATTTCTGCTATGCCTGCACAAGAAAGTGAAAGCGATAATACTTTTACTTCTTCTGCAATTTCAATAGAAGAGCTAAATGCAAACTTTGCATCAAATGATGAATTAAATGCAATAAAAGATGAAATTTCAGAGGTAAAAGAAAGACTTGAAAAGCTGTCTGCCTCACTTCTTGCTTATGAAGAAAATGCAAATACTATAAAAAATAATTTGCAAGAAAATACTATAAAGCAAGAAAAAAATGACGAACAGTATGAATCAATTACAGCTGAAGTTGCTAGAATTGATGAAAATTACAATGAAATATTAGCAGAAATTCAAAAACTTTCAGAAGTTGCTAAAACTGAAACAGCAATACCAGCTGAAGCAGAGCAAACTATACAAGTAGAAGAAAATAATGCGAAGTATGATGAAATCAAAGAAGAATTTGATAAAATTTCTTCTAGTCTTATCACACATGAAAATGTGCAAAAATTAAAAGACGATTTCACAAGAACAGAAGAATCCATTCAATTAAAAATCAATAATTTCATTATGGATTGCGTGGAAAGATTTGATTCTTTTGCTCATGAACTTAATAATCCTTTTGCAGACTTAAAAGAAGTAGACGAAAAGGCAATACCTGCTGAAATCATTGAAGATAAAGCCCTAGAAAAACAAACAATTGATATAAACTCTCTTGATTTAGAAGAATTAAAAGACGCTCTTTTTGAAAAAATTGAAGCAAAACTTGAATCAAAAATTTCTTTGGCTGCCGCACAAGTTATCAGAGAAGAATTGCTTGCTGTATTAAAAGAAGAGTTTGCCAATGAAGAAGATATTAATAGCGAAGAAGAAAATAGAGAATTTTCAGAAGAAGCCCACGAAGAAAATATCAATGAAGAAAATATCAATGAAGAAAGTATCAGTGAAGAGAACCTCTTTGACTTTGAAAACCAAAGCACTTTAGAGGATGAAAATACAAGTGAAACTCACATTGATGTAGAACAAAATTTAGAACAAGAAACAATGCAAGCTGTAAATGAAAGTAATTCTTTAAATGAATTATCTGAAAATTATTTTACAGAAGAATTTACTTTTGATTCCATGCAAGAAATTAATGACGAAACACAAGAAGTAAATATTGAAATAACAGAAGAAAGTGCAGGCATGCTTGAAGAAGCTTTTGCTGAAAATTTAACTGAAACAGAAATAGCAAGTAAACAATCTGATGAAATAAGCGAAATAGACGACTTGCTTGAGGGAAGTTCAAATCAAAGTTCAGCACAAAATTTAGAAGAAAATTCAGAAGAAAACTCAAATATTGAACTTGATCTTGACTTTGACACAATAACATTAAGCAAAGAAATGCAAGTAAGTAACGATCAAACAGAAGAAATACTTGAAGCAGAAAACGAAAAAACACAAGAAAAAAAGCCAGAAGTAACTATTTCTATAGATGACATTATGGCTGACATAGATACGACAAAATAGCTCAGCACTTATAATTTAATTATTCTTTGCTCACTAGTAAAATTATATATTAAATAAACTGTAGCATGCTTGTATTTATTAAAACAAGATACGGCTTAAGAAAACTACATTGCCGATTCTTCGTCTGCATAGGCAATACTACTATTCAAAACTATTTTAAAAATATAAGGAATAATGATGTATTTTCCCATATCTGAAATAGAAATAGCCTGGTATATACCTCCATTAGCAGCAACTGTCATTTCTTTTTTTACAAGCATGAGTGGTCTTTCTGGTGCTTTTTTGCTCCTGCCTTTTCAAATTGAATTTCTCCACTACACCAGCCCTTCAGTGAGTGCTACAAATCAAGTCTATAATCTCATTTCGATTCCAAGTGGCTTATATATTTTTGCAAAGGAAAAGCGTTTTCATTACCATCTTTCAAAAATTCTTACACTTGGTGCTTTGCCTGGAATTTTAATAGGTTCGATTATTCGTTCTTTCTATCTCACTGATAATACTGCTTTTAAAAAATATGCTGCCTGTCTTCTTTTGTATATTGGTTTTATGATGCTAAAGGATTTAAAAAAGAAAACAAATATAAAACTCAGCAAAGCTCAAAGTCTTTCTTTTAAAATAATAGACTGCAACTATAGAAATTGTACTTTTGAATTTGCTGACACGCAATACTTTTATGATTGCAGAAAAATAATGTTACTTTCTGGAATTATTGCAATTTTTGGCTCAATATATGGCATTGGAGGAGGCGCGATTCTTGCTCCATTTCTTATTGCCTATTTTAAATTACCAATATATATTATTTCAGGTGCAGTACTTTCTTGCACCTTGTTTTCCTCTATTTTTGGCGTTTTGCTTTATTATCTATTTGATTTTCTATCTCCTAGTACTCCTCTTAGCCCTGACATTTTTTTAGGTACACTTTTTGGAATAGGCGGATTTATTGGAATGAACCTAGGTGCAAAATTTCAAAAACATCTTTCGACTAAGGCTATTTCAATTCTTGTTATCACAATTATTTTTACAACGGCTATTTTATGGCTTAAACCGATTTTAGGAATGTAGCATGCCTCACATACCGCCACGTCTTATGGCTGTTCACGATATTTCTGGCTTTGGTAGAACCTCCCTTACTATTGTTTTGCCACTCATCTCATCAATGGGTATACAAGTTTGCCCACTTCCAACAGCTGTTCTTTCTACACATACTACCGAATTTACAGACTTTACTTTCTGCGATCTCACAGAAGAATTGCCTAAAATATTAGATCATTGGCAAAGATTGAAACTCAAATTCGATGGAGTTTATTCTGGATTTTTGGCAAATCATACACAAGTTGAAATTGTTGAACGTGCTTTTCGCGACTACTTAGTAGAGGACGGGCTTAGAATTGTAGATCCTGTTATGGGTGACAACGGAATTTTAGATCCAACTATTACAAAAGATATTGTTCTTGCAATGCAAGAACTTACAAAAAAAGCTGATATTATCACGCCAAATTATTCTGAAGCATGTTGGCTTTTAGATGAAGAAGTTAAGCAAAGAGATATAGAAGAAGTAAAAATTCTTGCAAAAAGGCTTTGTGAAAAAGGTTCAAAAATTACTGTTATCACATCTGTGCCAACACAAGACAAAAGCAAGGTACAAGTTTTAGCTTATGTAAAAAGCGAAGACAAGTTTTATACTGTTTCTCGTCCCTACATACCAGCATTTTACCCTGGCACTGGTGACACTTTTGCCTCAGCTCTCACAGGCTGTATTATGTTAAAGCAGCCTCTTGAACAGGCTTTAAAAAATGCTGTAAACTTTGTTACTCAAGCTATTCAAACAACCTATGAAGCAAAAACAATATCACGTGAAGGTATTTTATTTGAAAATCTTTTACAATCAAAACTACTTTGATAAATTTAATAGTTGAATTTATATTTTTTAAATGAAGTATGAGCCAAAAAGCCTATACTTCTTTTTTTTCACAATTTGTCTGACTTATTTATTTGTAGAATCAAATTCAATCTTTATATGCTCTTCTTGAATTTTCTTTATAACTTCTCTTTCAATCATTTTTATTCTCTTCATCAATCTAGCTTTTTTATTTTTTTGATAAAGTGTTATCACTTTCACACTTACCAAATAAGAAATAATTGCACTTGGAATAGCAAGCACTAAAGCACCGACAAACATGATAAAAAGCATTTTGGGGCCTTCTTCTAAAAGCTCCATAAAATTTATATGATCTAAATCAAGGCTTGGCACAGAAAAAGGCAATTCCACATTACCTAAAATATGCGAATTAATAAAGTGGTAAACCTTTCTTCCTATGAAGTAGAATGAAATATATAATGGCACCCAGTTTAACGGATTTGAAATCCATGTGCCAAGTGCGGCTGCAATTTTACTGCCTTTAAGTATGTAGGCTAGCAAGATGGCACAAGGAGTTTGCACAGGTAGTAAAGGAAGCATACCAATAAAAACGCCAGAAGCAAGGCCACGAGAAATAGCTTCAGGAGTTGCCTGTATTCTCAGTACCTTATAGTATATAAGCATGATAAATCTTTTCAACTTTTGGTAAAAAGTGTAAGATTTAGCTCGTAATTTCTTACTTTTTTCGCCCATACTGCCCCAGCAAAGGTTTATTTTCCAAAAATCAATGCGTCTGGTTTGATTTCAAGAATAATTGCAATTTCTGTAATAGCCTTACTTGCCGCCTCTAAAGCCTTTAACGTTTCGCTAAACTGTATCATAAGAGCCGACTCTGATGATGTTGTTTGGCTTAAATCTTGAACTAATTTATTTGAATTTCTCGATAAAGTATTAAATGACTTAAGTAATCCATCTACATTTTTTTCATTACTTTCTATCATTGTATTAAGATTTTTTGAAGTTACAGCCAGTGAAGCAACTAAGTTTGAAATTTCTTGTGAAAGTTGTGGAATATTACTTTTTGTAACAACTTCTTCAAGCGAAGAAACAAGAGCATTGACATTTGCAAGCAAAGATTCAACATCACTCCCTATTTCTACAAAAGGAATTTCTGATACTTTTTCCCAAACTTGAGATAATCTTTCTTGCATAGTTGGTATTTGTAGCATGTCATCATAAAATTCTGGTATAGCATCAAGCCTTGCCTGAGAAAATGATAATTCAATAGCAAGTTGCCCCGTCAAAAGTGATTGAGACTCTATTTGTGCAACTAAACCCTTGCTGATATAAGATTCTATAATCACA
>CAYJHN010000070.1:7197-8894 GCA_964369985.1 uncultured Desulfovibrionaceae bacterium
TCATCTTGATCAAAAAAAGCCTTGTCATATTCATTAAAAATACCGGCCTTATCAAGACTTATTACAACAGGTGCTACATAACTTTCAATATTGAAAGGATCGCCAATATGTACAGATTCTACCCTACCAACTGGCACACCTAGTAAATAAACTGGAGAACCGGCACTTAAGCCTTTAAGAGAATCTGAAAAATAGCAAACAAATAAAAACTTATTGTCAGAAAAAAGCGAAGGACTCAAAATAAAAAGAGCACCAAGAAGCAAAACAATTGCCCCTGTTACAAACATTCCTATGAGTGATTTTTTTGCTCTTGATAACATATATTATAAACCTTCTGTTCCACGACTTAAAAATTTTCTTACTTCTTTTGGCCCATGCTTTAAAAGTTCGTGCGGATTACCTATGGCAAGTTGCGTCTTTGTTTCAGCATCTAAGAAGATGGAATCACTTGCAATAGCAAAAATACTCGCAAGTTCATGTGTGACTATAACTACAGTAACGCCTAAAGAATCTCGCAATTCTAAAATAAGTTCATCTAGCCTTGCCGCCGACAATGGATCAAGTCCAGCCGAAGGCTCATCAAAATAAACTATTTCAGGATCAAGAGCTAAAGCACGTGCAAGCCCTGCCCTTTTTCTCATACCACCACTTATTTCAGAGGGATAATAATTTTCAAAACCAGCCAAACCAACTAAAGCAAGCTTGAGTGATGCAATTTCTTGCATATCTTTTTTTGAATATTTTTTGCCTAAATGAATATCTAAAGGCATGATAATATTTTCAGCAAGAGTTCGTGAAGTCCACAATGCTCCCTGTTGAAATAATACACCAATTTTAACTAATAAGCTATTTTTTTCTTCTTCATTTAAAGCCCAAAAATCTTTGTCATTATAAAAAACATTTCCAGCAAGTGGTGGATTTAAGCCTATTAAAGTGCGTAATAATGTGCTTTTTCCGCAACCAGAACCGCCCATTATAACGAAAATTTCTTCTTTTTTTATTTTATAATTTAAATTGCTTTGAATTTTTTTTGTGCCATAACCAATAGTAAGAGCTTTTGCTTCAATGCCTGAATTTATATTTTTTACCATAAAACACCTACATTCCAAGCATAGAAAGCACTATTGTTATAATAGAAGTAACAACAATAATACCCACTAATGAAACAACAACTGCAGAAGTTGTTGCCTTTCCAACAGCTTCAGCTGATCTGCCACAACGCATTCCTTGATAGCAACCCGCTAGCGAAATCACAATACCAAAAGTAAATGCGTGAAATAAGCCTATCCACAAATATCGCAATTCCATATATTGCAAAAGATTATGCATATACATTTGAGGGGTGATGCCAATAACAAGAGCAACTAGCAAACCGCCTAATATGCCAAGTAAATTAGAAGGGCAATAAGCCTTGGTAATACTAAAAAATCGTAAGGCGAAATACCAAAGGTTTGTAAGGCGTCTACTTCTTCATTTACTTGCATTGTGCCTATAACAGCAGCAAAACTCGCCCCTGTTCTACCCGAAATAATAATGCCCGTCAAAAGAGCGCCCATTATTCGCACCATGCTAAGTCCAACAAAGGACGCTACATACACTTCAGCTCCAAATATACTTAATTGTACTGTAGCAACAAAGGCCAAAATAAGCCCTAATAATAAACTTGTGAGAGAAATAATGCCTAAAGCACTTACACT
>CAYJHN010000071.1:0-4564 GCA_964369985.1 uncultured Desulfovibrionaceae bacterium
CCTTTTGCAAGATATTTTTCTAATTCGTCAGCAACATCGTCTAATGCACATGCAACAGATGAGTTCAAGCAGAAGTTTACTGGTGAAACTGATGCTGATGAACCAACTGAACGGAATTCAAATTTATTTCCTGTGAAAGCAAATGGTGAAGTTCTGTTTCTGTCTGAGAAATCTTTTGGAAGTTCTGGTAATGCTGAAACACCAATTTCAATGCCAGATTTTTTCTTATCTTTTTTAGAAGCACCTGAAATGATAGACTCTAATATAGAAGTGAGCTGTTCGCCTAAATAAACTGAAATAATAGCAGGTGGAGCTTCGTTAGCACCTAAACGGTGATCGTTACCAGCACCAAATGTACCAAGACGTAAAGTAGCACCGTGCAAATGCACTGCACGCAAAGTAGCACCTAAGAAGAGTAAGAATTGAGCATTTTCGCTTGGAGTGTCACCTGGTTCTAACATATTATTGCCGTCTGAATCTGCAATAGACCAGTTATTATGCTTACCACTGCCGTTTACATTTGCAAATGGTTTTTCGTGTAGTAAACATTTGAAACCGTGTTCGTGAGCAGTTTCGCGTAAGATATTCATAATAAGCATATTGTGATCAGTAGCAAGGTTTGCTTCTTCGTAAAGAGCAGCTAATTCAAATTGACCAGGAGCAACTTCATTATGACGAGTATGCGCTGGAATTCCTAAAGAAAAAAGTCTCACTTCAACATCTTGCATGTAATCAGCAACTCTTTTAGGAATAGAACCAAAATAATGATCTTCTAATTCTTGCCCTTTAGGATCGCAAGCACCAATTAATGTTCTGCCTGTAGCTAAAATGTCAGGTCTTAATGCTGCTAATCTGGCATCAACTAAGAAATATTCTTGTTCTGGGCCAACCATTGCTCTTGCAAATTTTGCAGATTCGTTGCCAAATAAACGTAATACACGAAGAGTACTTTTTGATAAAGAGTCAATAGAACGAAGTAAAGGAATTTTTCTATCTAAAGCTTCACCTGAATATGAGTAGAAAACTGTAGGAACATTTAAAGTATGTCCAAATTTGCCTGGCATTAAGAAAGCAGGTACACGTGGATCCCAAGTTGTGTAGCCACGAGCTTCAAAAGTTGAACGAATACCGCCAGATGGGAATGAAGAAGCATCAGGTTCACCTGAAATAAGAGTTTTGCCTGAGAATTTATTGATTAAAAGACCATCAGGAGTTGGGTTTGAAAAAGCATCGTGTTTTTCAGCTGTACAACCGCTCATTGGTTGGAACCAGTGAGTATAGTGTGTTGCGCCATGTTCAATAGCCCAATCTTTCATAGCATTTGCTACTATGTTAGCAACTTCGGGAGTGATGCGTTCACCTTTATTGATAATTGCGTCCATTTTTTTGTAAATGTCTTGTGGTAAACGCTGACGCATAACGCGTAAATCAAAAATATCTTTTCCATAAACAGCTTCAATGTCATATTTAGGTGCTAAAGGTGCAACATTTGGTCCTGCAACTGGGTAGGCTGACATTAATTCGGTGATTGCTTCGTGTCTTAAAGAGCTCATAAATAATTCCTTTTCTTTATTTATAATTTTTTATTTATTAGTGTTAAGCATTTTGTATGCCAAATCTATTTTAGTTCATAATTTTAGATAGTTAGTAAAAACAATTCAAGTTAGCCTCTGAAAAATATTTTATTTTCTACATTTTTGTAGATAAAATTTAGTTTTTTCTCCTTCTTGCTATATTTTTATAATATTTTACTATTTTAAATTATATGATTTTGATACGTTAGATTGTAATATACTTTATTGTAGAATTCAACTTTAATTATCTTGGTCGTTTTTTTGCCTAAAATTCTTGTAACTAATTGAATACTTTCTCATTCTTTGCCCCATTATTCTTTCGGTGATTGCGAGAGCTGCTGCTGCTGCTCCCATATGTCCTTTATGATTTTCTAAAGCCTTTGTTATAAGGCTTCTTTCAAGTTCTTCAACTTGTTCTGGCAGTGTTCCAACTCCTGAAAAAGCTGACTGGGTATTTTGCGATTTTGGAACACTTATAGGACAATCAGCAGAATGAAGTTCTAAAGGTAAATGTTGTGGAAGAATATAAGGGTTTTTTCCTATTAAAAGCATAGATCTTTCGATAACATTTTCTAATTCTCTTATATTTCCAGGCCATTTATACTTTTGCAACATCTCTGAAGCAGCCATTGAAACTTTAGGTTTTTCTCTTTCATTTTGCTTAGCATATACATTAAGAAAATGTTCAACCAATAAAAGTATATCGCTTTGTCTTTCGCGTAATGGTGGAAGATATATAGAAAAAACATTTAATCTATAATAAAGATCCTTTCTAAATGTACCTTCTTCAACCATTTCTTCAAGTGGCCTGTTAGTTGCTGTAATTATACGCACATCAACTTTATGCGATTGCACACTTCCAACTCTTTCAAATGACCTTTCTTGTAAAACTCTTAAAAGTCTTGCTTGAGTTGCTTGTGAAAGTTCACCAACTTCGTCTAAGAAAAGTGTACCGTTATTTGCCATTTCAAAGCGTCCTTTTCTTGACTGTAAAGCACCTGTAAACGCGCCTTTTTCATGGCCAAACAATTCACTTTCAACTAAACTTTCTGGCAATGCCGCACAGTTTAGAGTAATAAATGGAGCGTCTTTTCTTGGACTATTTTCATGTAAAGCCCTTGCTACAAGTTCCTTTCCTGTTCCGCTTTCTCCGCGTAACATAACTGTAGTAGAACTTGGTGCTGCTTGGCTAATTCTTTCAAAAATAGTTTGCATTGCTTCAGAATTACCAACCAAATATCTCGCATTTTTAGAACTATTCGGCTTAGGTAAGCGTACAGGTTCTTCGTAATGCTTTTGCATAGTTGATTGATGAAGTCTTATATATGGCACAAAAGAAGAAGCAATAACTGATAGCATGCGTTCTTCATGCTCAGGATCTATTACTTTTTCACTTGGTCTATCAATACCTAAAGCACCAATAATTTTATCATTTAATTTAATAGGTACGCATAAAAATGAAATTTTTTCTCTCTGACTTCGCGAATGTGTTCTATTTAAAAATAATGGATTATGCATCACATCGTGAATAAACATTGGCTCACCAGTTTGTATAACTTTGCCTACAACACCTTCACCAACTACATAATGTCCTTGCTCTTTTTGATCGCTAGATAAACCAGACGCTGCTTCAATATA
Source organism: uncultured Desulfovibrionaceae bacterium (assembly GCA_964369985.1). Lineage (GTDB taxonomy): Bacteria > Desulfobacterota > Desulfovibrionia > Desulfovibrionales > Desulfovibrionaceae > CAYJAZ01. The sequence continues at coordinate 3,213 of CAYJHN010000071.1, forward strand.
AATATCACCATCAACAGGTGAAAGCAAGACAAGCAAAACCCTATCTGCATATGTCACATCGCGAATAAACTCACTAGCATCATCAAGTGTTATCATCTTTTTTTGGAGCAAATCAAGAATTTGCACTAAACGCACTAAATCAGATGATTTTTTCGTATATCCTTTCAAAGAAATAGAATTTAAAGAGGAATTTCTATCAATGTTAGATTTATTTTTACTATTTCTACTCTGATCTTCCATAATTGACTTACCTTGTATAAAACTTTGCTAAAATAAAACACATAAAATCTATGTTTAGACTATCACTATAATTGTATATGTCAACTTTTCTTCAATTATGTACTTTAAAGTTTTAATAGTTAATATTCAATATAATCAGGACATTACATTCAAATAATTATTACATAAATGTAGTAATTAAATACATTTATGTAGATTTCTAATTTGTATATTATTTAAATAAACAATATCAATATATTAATTTTCTACATTTTTGTATTTAAAATAATTTTATTTTTTTTTATATATTAAATCAATGACTAAGATAAGAATTTATTCAAAATAATAATTTATATATATTTGAGCATATATATATAAAAAAATAAACATAAAACAATCAAATTTAATTGTTTTTTAAAGATTTATTAAAAGTATGTATACTGTTTTAAATTTGAGTATATTAAAGTTCAAGCATTAAAAGATTTGTATATAGCTTAGTTATTGAAGTAATTTTTTTGCTGCCACATAGGCACATGCTAAAGCAAAGTGGATATTATAGCCGCCAAGTTGACCCGTAATATCAAGCACTTCACCAAGAATAAATAAATTATCCTTACTTTTTACCTGCATACTTGATGGATAAATTTGATCTGTTAAAATACCATTTTTTGCTGCTTCAGCTTTAACAAAAGATGCAAATTTAACATTGTCGAATTTTCTTTTATTAATGTTGCTGACTAATTCTAGTCTTTGTTTTTTTGAAAGCTCTGCTACTTTTTTGTTTAAAAGTTCATCACTCACAAGTGCATACATTAATCTATCAGGTAAATAACGACATAATAGATTTTTTAATAAAAGCTTACCATGTGCAGTGTCGTGACAAAGGTCAAGTACAGAAAATTTTGGTATAAAGTCGATACTAAAAGAATCATTATCTGTATGATACAATGATAAAATCAAGATAGCAGGACCAGATAAACCAGTGTGAGTAAATAATAAAGGTCTTATAATTTTATTATTTAAAATTTCTATTCCTACATCAAGCGAAATTCCTGATAAAGCTCTAAAAGGTGAATTCGCGTCTAAATGCAAAGGTGTGAGAGCTGGTTCAAAAGGTTCTACACTTAAGTTAA
>CAYJHN010000071.1:4574-5061 GCA_964369985.1 uncultured Desulfovibrionaceae bacterium
ATTTAGCAATTTTAAGTCCTATGTCTGTTGCATTTATTTGTGGATATGCTGTTGAGCCTGTAGCTAAGACTACTTTTCTTGCGTAGTATTTTCCTTTACTTGTATTTATTTCAAATATATTATTCTCTTCGTGTTCAATTTCTGTAACAGAAAATATCTCACAATTATATTCTATATTTAGTCCGTATGCAAGTCTATCAACAATTTTATATGCTGGTATAAGAGAAAAAATTTGCCCAAAATCTCTTTCTTCTAATGGAATATCTAAATGATAAAATAAATCTAAAGCTCTTTTATATGAAAATTTCTTTAATGCATATTCGGCAAATTTAGGGTCTTTTCCGTAATAATTTTGGTATGATATATTTTTATTAGTTAAATTGCCATAACCGCCACCAGCAATGCTCAACTTTTTACCAGCTTCGTCATTACCTTCTAATATTAAATAAGAAGTTGAATTTTCATTATTTAATAAATAGCCTAAATA
>CAYJHN010000071.1:5071-8812 GCA_964369985.1 uncultured Desulfovibrionaceae bacterium
CCAGAAACACCTGCTCCTAATATAATAATATCTAAAATGTTGTTATTTTTCATTTGATTTAACTATTTGTACCTTTCTTTTAAAATTTGAATTATTTTTTTAACTCTATGTTCCCAAGTATGTTCACTTAAAATTCTCTTTCTTCCGGCATTTGTAATTTTTTCTCTTTGTCTATCATTTTTTAAGTAATATCTTATGAGTTCAGGTATTTCAGCAATTTCTTTATAGGAAATAATTTCTTTATTGTCTTCTAAAACATAGTCCATTTGCTTTCTGTAATCTGTGATAACAAAAGCATTACAGGCAGGTGCATCAAGCACACGCTGATTAAAAGCATTTTTCATCTGTTTTGAAGTTGAATTAAAATTAATTTTTGAATGTGTGTAAAAAAGTGGTAATCCTGAATAGTAAGCTAATTCAGAAATATACCTAAAAGTAGATTCTTTGTTAGAAAATGCTTTTTTCCATTCCTTATTTCCAACAATTAGGGGAGAAAATTCAAGTGTTTGTTCAACGCAAGAATGTCTATATTGCCTTGTAGCTTCCCATGTAATTGCAGCTTCGTAGGCTAATTTATGTTCAATTTCTGTTATATTATTATAGATATCGTATATATCTGGAAAGTATTCTTGTATGCAATCTGGAACAGAATGACTATCAATTTGCATAAACTTTTGAGAAATTTCATGTAACGCTTTTTGTAATATAACATTTACTTTAGAACGCTCTAAAGCATTTTCTACTTTAGCATCCATAGAATTACCAACAAATGAAACCTCAGCTATCCAATTTTTATCAAAAGCTTTTTCTTTATTTCTTGGGTGAAAACGCTCGGGATCAGTAGCAAGTGGCAAATAATAAACATAGTCATAACCGGCTTTTTTAAGTGAAGGAATGTTATCTTCATCATAAGTAAATATAGTAAGCCAATCAGATGAAAGTTTTGGATATGAATTAAGTACTAAGTGAGGATTATCTAAAAACCATGATGCAAGTGGAAGTTCTAATCTTGCTAAAAGGTCAGTTAACACACCATCTCTATCTACACCTAAATGGTTTAAAGTAAAAATAGCATCTGGATTAAAGGTAATTACTTCTTCAAGCATTTTTTTGACAAATTCTTCTTGCAAGAGTGTATCATCTTCTAAAACAAGTAGTTTATGTTTTAGACCAAGTCGTTCACAAGCTGAAACAACTTCGCCCATTAAAAAGTATTTGCTTGTAATAAGTAGCAATTTTACATCTTTGTCTTGAAATCTTTTTCTACGTACTTTAGACCAAAAATCAAATTTATAAGAAGCATCTAAATGTTCTTTAATTTTTTTATAAAAAGAAGAATCTATTCTCGTGTATTGTGAGTTTAGTATAGGAAATATAGCAATATCATTGTTCTTTTGTTGCCATAGGGTTATTTTAGAGATAACAAGATCAACATCATCCTCAGTAATAAAATACACTAATGGATTTTCAATGATATGCTTTATTTTTGTTTTATAATCTGAATGCTGAATAAAATTTTCTTTGTCTACTATACACACAGGCGTATTTTTTTGAAGTGAATTTTCTATTTTTGTAAGAACTTCTTCAACTGCATAAGCAAGGCCCATACCTAAAAAAACAGGCAAGACATTTTCTTTTGTTCTTTTATCATACATATCAACCAAAGACAGTTCTCTTTGTTTGCCTGCTGCACCAAGTAGGTGAAACTTTTTATTTTCTAATGTAATTTCAATATCTTTTATTGTTTTATCTTCATTATAAATAAGTGAACTTTTCATTATATAATTCTTCTTATATCTAAGTTATTAAAGGCTTATCACTTTAGTTTTAAATAATATAACAAAAAAAATAAAAGTAGACAAGGAAATTGAATTTGAAAAAATTGCACTTAAGAATGAGTAAAAATATATTTTAAGATGAGTTTAAATAATAAAAATTTGAGAAGTGTAGATTAGTAAAAATCTATCTAAAAGTTTTTAGCACTCTTTTTTAGCACTCACAATAACAGAAGCTTTTATTCCTTTAACATCGCCAGTAAAGCCAAGCTTTTCTTCTGTTGTCGATTTTATACTCACTTTTTCTAAAGGTAGTGCAAGTAAATGTGCTAAAGCTTTTCTTATTTGAACTATATAAGGTGAAATTTTTGGTTCTTGGGCTATAAGCGTCACATCAATATGAGTTAATATAATATGTTGCTTTGATTCTATTAATAATTGCATAACTTTATCTAATAAAATTGCTGAGGAAATATTTTCATAAGTATTGTCTTTATCAGGAAAATGCATGCCTATGTCGCCAGCACAAATTAAGGCAAGTAGTGCGTCCATAAGAGCATGCAGTAAGACATCACCATCAGAATGAGCTTTTATAGAAATTTTTGTTGGAATTGGTACAGTTGCAAGCTTGAAGGCTCTTGCTTTTTTATCTGATGAGTCAACATAAGCGTGTACATCGTAACCTTGTGTGCTTATATATTCGTATTCTTTTTTTTCTTCAAGCAAAGCTAAGTCCTCGACATAAGTTATTTTTTTATTAGAAGCGTCGCCTTCGACACAAAAAACATCTTCATTAATTAATTCTAATGCCATTGCATCGTCTGTTACGTCAATATTGTTTTTAATCAAGTTTTCGTGTGCTTTAAGAAGGCTTTTTGTATAAAAAATTTGTGGAGTTTGTACTGTTCTTAAGTTTTCTCTTTTGGGACTAGACAGCACTTTATAAAAAGAGATATCACTTATTGCATGATTATCTGTATGATTTTGAAATTCTGAAATTTCTTTAACTGTATCAGAAAGTGGCAAAGATGGAATAACAGCAGATGAATTTGAAATTTTAAGAGTATTAATTAATTTTGAAATAAGTGCAGTTTTTATAAAAGGTCTTGCAGTGTCGTGAATTGCAACCATATCACAATTGTTTGGTAAAGATTTTAATGCATTATAAACACTGTCTTGTCTTCTTTTTCCGCCTTTTACACAATATAAAGGCAATGAAAAATCTTTTTGGTATTGTTTAACTTCTTTACATGCTTGATCAAAATGCTCTTCATTGAACACAATTACTATAGCTGAAATAGAGGGACAAAGTGAAAAAGCATTTAAACTATGCCACCATAAGGCTTTATCGCAATAATGATAAAACTGCTTAGGCAAGGAAGAAGATAGGCTTCTAGAAAGTCTACTTCCTTGCCCAGCAGCGAGTAAAATCCCATAACAATTATGTGAAAAGGACGCAGTTATAGTTTCAGAAGAGTTAGAATTGTTTTTTTTATTATCTTCTAATTCTAATTCTTTATTACTACATTTCACTTTTGACATAATTTAATCCTTAAGTATTAATCATTAAGCCAGTTTTTAGATCTTTCAATAGCTTTATGCCAGTTCGCACGTAAAGAAAGTCTTTGATCTTCACTCATACGAGGCTCAAAACATCTGTCTAGTTTCCATCTTGCTGTCATATCACTTTTATCTTGCCAAAATTCTGTAGCTAAACCTGCTAAACAAGCTGCGCCTAGAGCTGTAGTTTCAGTAAGTGTTGGCCTTTCAACTGGCACACCTAGCATATCAGCTTGGAATTGCATAAGCATATTATTTCTTGATGCCCCACCATCAGCTCTTAATGCTGTTATAGGTAGACCTGAATCTGCTTGCATACTTTCCATAATATCAAGGTTTTGCAATGCAATAGCTTCAATTGCAGCTCTTGCAATATGTGCTTTCGTTGTGCCGCGAGATAAGCCTA
>CAYJHN010000072.1:0-8657 GCA_964369985.1 uncultured Desulfovibrionaceae bacterium
ATTTTTAAAAAGCGTTAAAATATGAAGTAAAGAACTGTTTTAGTGGTAAATATTTCATAAACAAAATACGCAAAACAAGCAGAGCTCGTTCAAAGTATAAAAACAAAAAAATAGCAAAAAATCCAAAGAAAGAAATTCTCTCTTTGGATTTTTTGTTATTTGTATACTTTTATAACAAATTACTTTGCTAAAAATTCTTTATAAGCTGCAACATCATGCATTGTTTCGTAGTCAGCTGCATTATTCGCTTTTACACGAACAATCCAACCTTTTTCATAACAATCAGCATTAAGGGTTGTTGGTGTATCGTCAACTTCACTATTAAATTCAACGATTGAACCATCAAAAGGCATAAATAATTTATTCACTGATTTAACTGATTCAACAGTGCCAAAATCATCGTTTGCACTAAAAGAATCGCCCTCAGACGGCATTTCAACGTACACAATTTCACCAAGTTGATCTTGTGCAAAATCTGAAATTCCAAGTAAGAAAGTATCGCCGTCTTTTTTAGCCCAAATATGTTCATGAGTATAAAGTCTGTCTTCTGGTAAGATTATATCTGCTAAAGCTTTCATAGTATTTTCCTTATAATTTTATATATTTTGCATGTAATAATTTTAATTAATGTGTTGAAGATGCCCAATTATGTGCTAATTCAAAAAGCCCTTCTGCCAAGGTTGGGTGCGCGTGAATAGTGTGTGCAATATCGTGGGCAGTTGCGTTTAAATTCATTGCAAGTGCTGCTTCTGCAATTAAATCAGTAGCATGTGCTCCTGCTATATGACAACCTAAAACTTTTGAACTAGATTTTTCAATAATAAGCTTGAAGCAACCAGGCAATTCACCCATGGCTTGAGCCTTACCTAATTCCCTAAATTGGAAAATAGGACATTCAACTTCAATGCCTTTTTCTTTTGCTTGTTCTTCTGTTATGCCAACACAGCCAATTTCAGGACTTGTAAATATAGCAGAAGGCACAACATCATAATTTGCAGTTTTCTTTGTTCCATCAAGTATATTATCAATAACTTCAAGAGCTTCAGCAGAAGCCATATGAGCGAGCATAATTTTCGATGGGCCTAAGATATCGCCTATTGCATACACATTTGGGACATTGGTTTCGTAAAATTCATTTGCAACAATCCAGCCGCGTTTATCCACTTCAATACCTGCTTCGCTAAGACCAAGACCTTCAGAATTTGGCACTCTGCCCGCTGCAACAACAATAACATCCGCTTCAATAAGCGGTTCTTTTTGTGCAGATGCAGGCACTTCGGATAAAAATGGAGACGGTGCTAACTGTGCGTATACTTTATTATTTTCAATCTTACAACCAGAAACGATTTGGCAAAGCTCTTGCTTTATGCCAGCTTTTTTCATTTCTCTTTGTAAGAGTTTTGACATTTCATCATCAATAGATGGCACAGGTAATAAGCGTGTAAGTCCCTCAACTACAGTTACTTTTGAACCAAAAGTAGAGTAAATACCTGCAAGCTCGCAACCAATAACGCCACCACCTACAATAACCATGCTTTCAGGCACATATTGTAGCTCAAGTGCGTCGTCAGAAGAAAGAATATACTTGCTATCTATTTTCAATGAAGGCAATTCAAGACTTCTTGAACCTGTTGCAATAAGGACATAATCGCCTGTGATTTCTACAACTTCATTCTCAGCATTTGTGACTTTAACTAAGTTTGCATTAATAACTTGTCCAAGCCCTTTTACAACATTGATTTTAAGTTTTGCACAGCTTTTTTCAATTCCGCCACGCAAGACTTCAGAAACCTTACGTTTTCTTTGTACGATTTCAGGCATTTCTGCCTTTGCTTCGCCAACACCTGAAATGCCATAATTTTTTAAATTATGTGCTTTTTCTAGAACTTCGGCAGAAGCTTTTAATGTCTTTGTTGGAATACAGCCATAGTTTAGGCATGTTCCGCCAAGATAGTCGGCTTCAACAAGTGTTACTTCTGCCCCTTTTTTTGCTGCAGCAAAGGCGGCAACATAGCCACCAGGACCAGCACCAATAATAGTTATTTTCTTAGACATAATTCACCTTTGTTAATCATTTATTAAACTTTGTGTAAAATCTTAACAAGCATTTCAATAAACTATAATAAAGATTAATATAAATAGCAATACTTGTGAAAAAGATATTTTTTAATAGAAAATGTATACATTAATATAAAAAAAGCGACTTCATCTTTATATAAAGTCGCTTTAGTTATTTTTAATTTTATTTTTTAGATATTAATAAATGCATTGTTTTCATTATTGTATTGATCTTCGTAGTCAGAAGCATTACCTATACCATTTAGGATAATGCTATGTGAAATAGAGCCATAATCTGCACTATCTAAAGTAAGGTCAAGTCGCACATTTCCTGTACTTGCAGTTACTGTAATTTCAAAACCAAGTGCTTTAAATTCTGATAAATCAAGTGCATCTAAAGAATCTACTGCTATTGTGTCATTAGCACTCACAAGCACATCACTGGCAGACCATTTATAAGTATCAGCGCCAGCTCCGCCTGTTATATTATCGTTACCAGTGCCACCAAAGATAATGTCATCACCGTCTCCGCCATTGATAAAGTCATTGCCAGCAGCAGCACGGATTGTGTCATTACCTCCGCCACCTTTTACATTATCAGCACCGCCACCACTTCTTAATTCGTTAGCAAAATCATTACCTACAAGCACGTCATTACCTGAACCAGAAGTGATATCTTCAAAATTCGTAATTGTGGCATTAGTAATACCGCTAATATTACCATAATCATTAAGCGTAAGTTCAACTCTAGAAGAGCCACTATACACAAAGGTATCACTACCTTCGCCGCCATCTATAACAAGATTTGTTCCGCTGAAACTTGAGATTTCAACATCATCATTACCTAAACCAGCCTTTATAGTAACATCATTAGCGCTTATATTTCCAGCTTCAATATTATCATTGCCATCGCCACCGTTTATAGTGATATTTGACCCGCTGATATTTTTAATTTGAATATTATCGTTGCCAGTCCCTGAATCTATTGAAATGGTGTCACCTGCTATGTCTGTAATAATAATTTGATCATTACCTACGCCAGCAAATATTGTTATATCATCGCCTTCAACATTTGTGATTTCAATAGTGTCATTACCGCCAAAACTAGAGCTAAGTGCACTAAAAGAATAGTCAGAATAAACAGCACTACCACCTAATATAGTATCTATAGTGATTTTATCATTACCAAATTCTACTGCACCAATAGCTTGCTCTACATCAGCATAGATAGTACCCGAAAAGTCACCTGCATTAGGATCATTTGTTCCACCAGGCACTATAATTTCCACAATATCATCGCCTAAACCAGCTGAAATTGTAGAGTCTTTAGCATAAGTGATAGTGATAGAATCAGTATCAGCACCAGCATCAATGCTTGAATTATCTAAAATATCAACAGCAAAAACATCATTGCCATTTCCACCTACTAAGGCAGCTGAATTAAAAAGCTTACCTATAGCAAATTTATCAGCACCATCTGTGCCAGCAGTTGTTGGATGCGTTGAACCATCAACAGTATTTGCAATATAGGTTTCACCCACTTTTTCAGGTGAAGTATATTTATTTACTAAGTAAAGTGGATTAGAAGGAGAAGAAACAATATCACCACTTTCTATACTAAAGCTAAAACTTGGATTTTTATCTACTGATGAATTAAGCAAATCATTTTTGCTAAGAATTATAGTGAATTCACCAGTTTTAGGATCATAGTTATTTTTGTCTATAATATATGAGCCTAAACCTTCAATAGTAACTGTGATTTTTAAATCGTCTAGATCTAAATTGCTTATAGCAAGTTTACCTGTAACTGGAAGGTCGTCAGCTCCAAGGCCTCTTGATAAAGAACCGCCTAATTGACTTGGCATAATAAAAGCAGACGCACCTAAACCAAGCTCAATGCTTACTTGCGGAATTGTTGGATTTATTGGAGGCAGAGGCGAAGGAATAGTTGTGTTTTGCGAAATAGTTGGTTCAAGAAAAGCAAGTGCATTGCTGCCAACAAGTTGCACAGTAAATTTTACTGAATATGGATCAGTTTCAACACCAGCTTCTGAACGTGCAGTTTGAACAAATTCACTTGAGCTTGCAACAAATTTTTCTAAAGTTTCAGTATCTTCGCTTCTTGATTCTTTAATGCTATTTTCAGCCCTTGCTACAACTAAGTCTGAACCTAGACGAGCTAAAAAAGCCTGCCCTTCTGTGAGCATGCCATTTTCTGAAACGATTTGTGGAACATTGTCTGAATTAAAAACTGTATAGAAATCCTTCAAAACAATAGCTGAACCATTTGAATCAAAGGAAAGTATAAGATCATTATCAGTTCTTTCAAAAAACACATTTTCAAGAGAAAAACCAAGACTTAACGCATCATAGCTACCATCAAGTGCAACAACAAGAGTTTCGCCTTGTTTTGGGGCAGTAAGTTTTAAATCTTTCATATTATTTCTCCAACTTTTGTAATACAATCATACATAAAATCTTTCTCATACATAGAACAGCAATTTGACAGCAGCAAAACAAGAATTAAGAGCAGTATCTGTTTCTGCGTATAAGAATCTAACAAGCAAGCACAATGTAAAAAATAGAACAAAGGCTTTATGAGCAAGATGTCTTGAAAAGATGCATTACTTACTCAATCTTGACATCGCTATAAGATAATCAAGTTAGTCAACATCTTTATATTGCACACTTTTTTCAAAGTAGACAAATTTTATATTGATATGATTTAAATGTAGCACAAGTGATAATATGGGTCAAGTTTAAAAGCAATAAAATTAACTTTTTATGCTTTTTCAGCACAAAGCAAACAAAAAGAATATTTTTTAAAAAAAATACAATTTTGTGAGATATGAAAAAAACTATTGAATTCGATTACTTTTCATGTTATGTCTATTTATAAGGAGTAGGTTTTGTGATTTTTTGATAAAATATTTTTTTGGCATAATTAATAAAAAAACTGAAGAGTCGAAACTAAAATACTTTAAAAAAAAAGCAAAAAATTTACTGTTTCATGTGTTAGTCAAACTACAAAACAAGGGAGAAAATCAACTATGTTTATTGACAGTATGAACTGGCTCAACGGAATTTTATGGGGACCAATTATGCTTATTCTGTTGTTAGGTACAGGTTTTTACCTAACAGTAGGCTTAAAACTTTTTTCATTTACCTATCTTGCTAAAGCTTTTAAGTTGATGTGGGAAGGACGAGCTATTAAAAGCGATGATGTTGGCGAAGTTTCAACATTTAAGGCTTTAATGACAGCCCTTGCAGCAACTATAGGAACAGGTAACATTGCCGGTGTTGCTACTGCTATCTTCATTGGTGGACCTGGGGCTTTATTCTGGATGTGGATGACTGCTTTAGTTGGTATGGCAACAAAATATGCTGAAACTGTGCTTGCTGTTGAATACAGAGAAGTAACTGACAAAGGTTCTTATGTTGGCGGGCCAATGTATTTTATTAAAAACGGGCTTGGCAAAAACTGGGCTTGGCTTGGCGGCGCTTTTGCTGTTTTTGCTGCATTAGCAAGTTTTGGTATTGGTAACACAGTACAAGCAAACTCTATTGCACAAGCGTTAAATTCTTCATTTGGCCTTTCTCCAATGATTACAGCTGCTGTGCTTTTTGCTCTTTCAGTATTAGTTATTATTGGCGGCGTAAAACGTATTGCTGATGTTGCTGGTGTTTTAGTGCCTGCTATGGCTTTAATTTACTGTGCTGGCGGTGTTGTTTTAGTTATTATCAAAATAGCTGAAGTTCCTGCTGCCTTTGCTCTTATTTTCCAAGAAGCATTTTCACCAACAGCTGCTACTGGCGGCTTTGCTGGTGCAACTGTGATGATGGCAATGAGAATGGGTGTTGCTCGTGGTTTATTCTCTAATGAAGCTGGCCTTGGTTCTGGCTGTATTGCTTATGCTGCAGCTGCAACTTCTGGCCCTGTTACTATGGGCTTAGTTGGTATGCTTGGTACTTTTCTTGACAGTATTATTGTTTGTACTTTCACAGGCTTAGCTATTGTTCTTACAGGTGCATGGACATCTGGTGAAACTGGTTCTGCTCTTACAAGCCTTGCTTTTGATACTGTTATTCCTTATGGCGGTGCTTTTGTTTCACTAAGTATTGCTTTATTTGCTTACAGCACCATCTTAGGCTGGTGTGTGTATGCTGAACGTTGTATCATCTACCTTTTCAATGAAGGGGCTGTAAAATATTTCCGTATCGTCTATGTTGCTGTTGTGCCAGTTGGTGCGGTTGCTAGCCTTGATACAGTATGGCTTATTGCAGATAACCTAAATGCGATGATGGCTATCCCTAACCTTATAGGTCTTATTCTTCTTAGCCCAGTGCTCTTCAAACTTACAAAGAAGTATGTTGAAGAAGGCAAAGGCTAGTATAATTTAGAATATTAAAACAAAAAACACTCCTTGCATTTGCTAAAGAGTGTTTTTTTTTGACTTTTATTAAATTATAGAAACATTCTTTTTCAACTATTTGTCGAATTTATAGCCAACGATTGTATTTTCCTCAGCTTTACCATCCACTTCAAGCTTCACATCGTCTGACAATACCTTGTTTTCACTTTTTGAAATTATTTCACTTTGCATAAGCGAGCCCATAAGGTCAATAAAAGCTTTGCCTTCTGTGCTTATATTTGAAGCAATAACATCGCCCTCAACTAGTAACTGTGATGTTATTTCGCCCTCAACTTCGCTGTCAATTTCGCCATCTTCATTTTCATTCTTGCCAATAGCAATATTTGAATTAATTAAATCGCCTTCAATAGCAATATTTGCAGAACCTTCACTTGCAAAATTCAGATTATTAACATCTGCATCCATTTCAAGATTTGTATGCCCTGAACCAGCCTTTATCGTTAAATTATCTTGCCCCTTTGCAAAATCAAGACTATTTATGCCATTGCCCATATTTACAGAAGCAGCTTCAGAACGATTTGCTACATCTACATCATTATTACCATTACCTAAATTCAAGCCTTCATTATCAGCATCAGAACCTATTGATGAAAGATTTATTGTATTATTTCCATTTCCTATATTTATTTCGCCTTCGCCAAGTCTCACATGATCCCTGTCTTCGCTATTTTCACGAATCAAGTCATGCACATTCTGCCCAATAGTCAACTCATTATCACCATTGCCAATGTCAATAGACGCACTTTCTACTCTAAAGTCTGGATTGTTATAATTTTCATATTTTTCCAATGCTTTAAAAGTAGTATAAGCCTCTAAATCAAAACTAGCTTTAATATTTATATCATTGTTGCCATCGCCAGTTACAAGGCTTTCTGTAAGAATTTCAATATCTAAATTATTATTTCCACTACCCGCATGAACACTTTGAACACGAGCTAAATTAACTGTGTTATTCCCGCTTCCTATATTGACATTTTCACTTTCTTCAACATCAAGAATCGAATTACCATTGCCAGTTGAAATACTATAGATTTTTCTGCCAGAAACAGAATTATCACCATTACCTAAGCTTATACTGTCAAGGAAAGAAGTTTTTTCTTTATCATCAGTAGCAAGAATTGTGTTATTACCATCACCAAATGCTATAGAGCCATACATGGCATTAACTTCATTATTACCATCGCCACCAGTCACATTTACAGATTTATTAGCATAAAGTGTGTTATTTCCATCACCAGTACGCACTGTATTATTCATGCCAGCTAAACTAAATATATTGTTTCCATCGCCAGCATTCACTGTAAGAGTATTACTTTGGCTTATTAATTGATTGTCACCATCACCAAGGTTTGCGTAAGAATTTTCGCCAAGCACTAAAATAGTGTCATTGCCCTCGCTACTTGAAATATTTGTATTATCTGAAATGCTTACAATAAAGTCATCATTCTTTGACCCAAGCAGGGTTTTTGACTTGCCTAAAGAACTATTTACTTCACCTTCACTATCAGCGTCTACTTTCTTATCTTCAATTTTTCTCGCTATTATATTACCAGAAGCATCTTCACTAAATATAGTGTCTTCTTTTATCTGGAATTCTTCGCTTGCTCTGCCATCTTTATAATTTATTGTAGCAGTGTGAAAACCTTCGGCATCTTTATCAGGCGAAACAGAAACTGTGCCTGCTTCAAATTCCTTTGTTGCAGCCTTTGTCAAGGCAGAACGAGCCTTCGCCATATAAGACTTTTCTGCTGAATCCGCAGCAGTTAAAGCCTCTGATTGTTTCTGGGCTTCTTCAGAAATATTCACCGTGTCAGTAGGGTTTAACACATTAGATACAGATGACTTATTCTTTTCAGCATCAGATTTTACTTTAAATTGTGCAAAAGATTGTATGCCCTCTTTTTGTGTGAAAAAAGAAGATTGTGCATTTTGTGTATTTTGTGCAAAAACTCCAGAAATACTATACATAAAAGCCCCTTATGTAAAGGTTTTCTAAAACAAGGCAAGAAAAAAAATAATAAAAACACGTTTCTATATTAATCTATCGGCAGAAAATAAAAAAAAAATAGGAAAATAGTGTGTATATAGTGTTTTTTGAGTCTTTTTTTTTATGTCTCCGACGGCCAAAGGGGGTCACCCCCTTTGGAAACCCGAATAGTGAGCGGT